>DATADG010000326.1:0-2963 GCA_036258655.1 Gemmatimonadales bacterium
GTGCTGGAATGCCCCCCGAAGTCCCCGGCTGGGAATTGCCTCCAATCAGGATCATGTCGCATACGGGCACTTGAGTGTCACCACCGCCCGTGACCTTCTACGGGATCTGGCGCACTCCGCCACTGACAGCGTGCCTGACGACGCAGCACTCCAACTCTGCCCTCACCCGCTGGAGCAGGACTGCGCGTGTCGAAAGCCCAATCCCGGCATGCTCCTCGCGATCATGCGCCACTATGGAATCCAGCCGGCCGACACGATGTTCGTCGGGAATCACGAGATCGACAGGGAAGCCGCTGCGCGCGCCGGCACGGCCTTCGCCTGGTCGCAGGACTTTTTTGCTCAGACAGAGTAGCGGCGCGTCATCCGGGCGCAGAAGTCAGCGAACTCGTCCACGCAACGGGGCGGGCTGGTGTGGTGAGGGCGAATTCCGCACGATTCCGGTGTGAAGCAGAACGTCAGCGTGACCTCAAATTCATCCAGCGCGGCCATCTGCCGATCGAACCACGCATCGGCGTTTGGGCGGAGGCTGTCGGCCCAGCTCAGACCGGTACGCAGATGCTTCACTCCGAGTCTCCGAAGCCAGCGCACCGCGTCGTCCAGCCGGTGATCCTCGAAATGAAACCACTGGCAGATCCCCATGGCCGGCGCATAATCGGCGAACTGTGCCGCCGCCGGTTTGGGAGTTCCATCTTCCCGGATCAATCCCAGATAGAAGTGGCGATAGTAGGATGAGCCTTCCGCTTCGCGGTGGCGGGTTGTTGCGGGCCAGGCGCGCGGAAGGTCAAACAAGCTGTACCAGTGAATCCGGGGTACCCGGCCGATGAGCAGGTCGGCGGTACGCTGCAGTCCAAATTGTTGCACCTCATCGGCGCCGAAGGTGGAGACGCCCACCTCGGTGACCCAGACCGGCAGCTCGGTGACCTCATAAATCTCCCTGAGCTTGTCGGGCCACTCGTGGATCGACCAGTGGTTCCAGTCGAGCGGGAAGCCATGCACTGCCACGACGTCTAATTGATCCAGCACGCCCATTGCGTCCAGCGTCGCCAGGAAGTTGGGATCGATCGGCGAGATTCCGCCCAGTACGCGGGCGAGGCGCGGATTTTCGCTGTGCACAGCGGCGGAGGCAGCCTTTACCATCCGGGCGTACACCTCCCATCCGGTATCGAGCTCGAAATCCCAGTGAGACATGTTATTCGGCTCGTTCCACAGCTTGACCGCTTCGATCATGCGAGGACTCCCACACTCTCGACTGGACGACTGCTGAGCAGCCGGATCGCTTCGCGATAACCGTGCAGGGTCCCCACATCCACGTAGGCCTCCCCGGCGCGCACTCCTACCGCGCTGCCTCCCTCTGCCAGGTACGCATTCACCAGGGTGCCGATGTATTCATCGCTGCGCCCCCGGCGACACCAGAGCTCATACAGGTCCTGCATGGTGCGTCCCGAAAGCTTGAATGCACCCCAGATCCAGGGGGAGCCAGGATGGTGCTGCTTGACCCGAACTTCCTGCACCCGGCCCTCGCCGTCTGTGATGACCGCATCGAAACGATCGGGTCGATTCACCGGGAAGAGCAGAAAGGAGAGCGGGTCCTCGCCCAGCATCCTGAGCGCATCCTCAGGGAACCAGATCGTGTCTGGCAAACCGACAACCACGAACTCATCCGGCGGAATCAGGGGGAGCGCCTGGAACACCGCGTCGCATAGGCCGGCAGGCTTCTGCTGCACAGTAAAGCTGATGTGAGCCGAGCAGGAACGATTCCCGTAGTACTCCAAGATGTCGGATTTGCCCGGGGCGATCACGAAACAGATCCGGTTTGCGCCACCAAGGATCAGTCGCTCGAGGAGATACTCGCTAACGGCCCGAGGGCGTTCCGCCTCTCCTTCGAGTCGGCTTCCGACCGGAAGCAGCTCCTTGGAAAACGCGAGCGGCTGGATCCGGCTCCCGGCACCAGCGGCGGGTACGATCCCCCACATGTCAGGCCTCCACGGTCATAGCGGCTTCAAGCGCCGCTACGAGCTGTATCGCGCGTTGATTCGAAGTATGGTCGCTCAGAACGCGCTCACGTGCGGCACGCGCCAGCCGAGCCAGTTCCTCATCCGACCTGCCCAGCGCGGCGAATGCATCATCCGTGGTGCTCGCAACCAGAATCTCGGAGCCGGGCTCGAAGAACTGCTCCAGCCCCTCCCACGCATCACTGAGTACCACAGCACCGCATGCAGCCGCCTCGAAGAGCCGTCCCGAGGGGCAATAGCCCATCTCCGCCATCGGCGCGCGAGTCACGTTCAGAGTCAGCCGCGAGGAACAGTAGAAGGCTGAGTGTTCCGAAGGCGGAAGGTGGCGAACAAAGAAGATGTTGTCGCTCCAGGGAAATGCCGGCGGGTACTTGGCCCCACCAATGAGGAACCGCTGCTCCGGGCGGCGGCGGGCAGGTTCGATAAAGAGCCTCAGGAGCGCAGCCTGCCGGTCTTCGGCATAGGTGCCCAAATACGAGAGGTCCGCGCGGTACCGATCCACCGCCGGAACGGGATAGTGGATGTTGGGGTCGACACTCCCATATAGTGGTACAACTCGTCTGGCTCCCAGCCGATGCTTGAGCTCATCTAGGGCCACTCCGCCGGTGTAGCTCAGCACCAGATCGAAATCCGCCAGGCCGCCCGGGGGGAGATAGGGAACCGACTCGCCCAACCGCAACTGCGCCAGCGTCACCGGCGTATCGAGATCGTAAAACACCCGGAGCCCGGTGGCGCCACCGAGAATTAGCTCAGCCGCAGCAATACCGTCAGGGCAGTAGGAAGTGACCATCGCAACATCGGCCTCAGCGACGTCGCGGGTAGCGCTTGGAAGCACTTCTTCCCAACTCGAGTACAGTCGGAGGTCGCCGTCGGAAAGCTGGAGGAGGTCGCGATGTTCGGCATAGTAGGGCACATCGCGCTCGTAGAACACGACACGATGGCCCAGGGCGG
>DATADG010000327.1:0-7396 GCA_036258655.1 Gemmatimonadales bacterium
ATGCTGCTTTGACATAGAACAGCACGCTCGGGTTGCCCGCGTCGTGAAAGGACAGGTTGGAAAGCTGCTGCAGCGCGGCGTGCTGTCGGCGCAATCGATTCAGCAGGGCAATATCGCGGTCGAGGCTGTCTGGGTCGGACCAGTTCCGCACCCGGATCTGATATTTCTCCGAATCGAGATACTCTTCGCTGCCCTTCCGGACCGGCACGTTCTCGCAGAGTTCGAAGCCACTATAGATCCCATACAGCGGAGAGAGGGTGGCGGCGAGAAACAGACGAATCCGAAACGCAGGCCGACCGCCCTCCTGGAGATACTCATGCAGAATGTCGGGCGTATTGGCGAAGAAGTTGCCCCGGAAGTACTCCACCATCTCTGTCCGGGTGAGCTCGGTCAGGTATTCCTGCAGCTCCGCGGCCGAATTGCGCCAGGTGAAATAAGTGTAGGACTGGGTGAATCCCAGCTTCGCCAGCATCTGCATCCGCTTGGGACGGGTGAATGCCTCGGACAGAAACACGATGTCGGGGTGTACCCGGTGCACTTCTCCGATGACCCATTCCCAGAAGGCGTAGGGCTTCGTGTGCGGGTTGTCGACCCGGAATGTCCTCACACCCTGCGCAACCCAGAAAAGCAGGATGTCCCGGCAGGCATCCCAGAGCGCCTCCCGTTCATCGCTCCAGAAGTTGATAGGGTAGATGTCTTCGTACTTTTTGGGCGGATTCTCGGCGTATTTGATGGTCCCATCCGGCCGGATAAAGAACCACTCAGGATGTTGTCGCACCCAGGGGTGGTCAGGCGAGCACTGGAGCGCGTAGTCGAGGGCCACCTGAAGTCCGAGTTGCCCGGCGGCCGCCACGAAGTGACGGAAGTCTTCGATAGTACCTAACTCGGGCGCCACAGTGGTGTGCCCGCCAAGCTCGTTGCCGATGGCCCATGGACTTCCGGGATCTGTAGGTCCCGCCACGAGAGCGTTGTTGGGACCTTTGCGATGAGTGCGCCCGATTGGATGGACAGGAGGAAGGTACACAACGTCGAAGCCGAGCTGTGCTATCCGTGGCAGCTGTAGCTCGGCGTCACGGAATGTTCCGGGCCGTGCAGGGTCTGAGGTGGCGGACCGGGGAAACATCTCGTACCATGCAGCGAAGCCGGCCGCTCGGGTATCGACGCGGACCGGGTACTCTCCGGCTGCGCGGGTGGTCCCTACCTGCACGGTGTGCGCCCGCATCAAGGCCTCGAGTCCAGGCGAGAGAGCGGCTTCCACTCTCGCGGTCCCGTCTCCACGTTCCTTAGCCAGGAGCTCGGCGAAGGCATTCAGGCGCCCGTGATCCTCACCTCGAGCATGCCGCTCGGCCTCCCGCACGATCTCCGATCCTTCGATGAGCTCGGATCCTACGTCCTGCCCTGCCGCATCCTTCTTCTCCAGACCCTCCCGCCAGGTTGCGAAAACATCCACCCAGGCTTCCACCGTGAACCGCCAGTCACCGACACGGTCCAGCGGGAGGTCTCCGTACCAGCGGTCATCATCGTAGGAGTAGACCAGAGGGACTGGCTGCCATCGCCGATCGCCGGGGCCATATACCAGGGCCCGTGCCGCGAGGAGATCGTGCCCGTCCTTGAAGATATCGGCGCCGACCCGCAGCACCTGGTTGACCAGCCGCTTGACCGCAAACCTGCCGTCGTCGATCGACGGGCTGATATTGGTAATAACCAGGTGAGCCGGAGCGTTCGTGGAGTACACACGAATTGATTCCATGAAGCGTAACGTAGTGCGCGCCGGGGCTCCTCACCACCGGCGGTTCATGCGAGCATTGCGGAGGCGAGCAAGACCTCGGATCACCACGACCAGGGTGAGCACGGTCCAGAAGACCGTGTAGGCAACCTTCATGGTGGCCGAGGCATCGCGGAGGCCGGCCAGAAAGTATCCGGCGATAAACAGCGCGTCTACCAGCAGGACGAGCCCGATCAGGGTAAGGGCTTCTCGTCTGACACTCATGATGATTTACGGGACGACGGCTGGGCGCGCGGAGCTCAGGACGGCTGGTTGCATGGCGCTCACCACGATGTTGCTTCCGGTGATCACGCGCCGATGGTAGTCCACCTGGCCCAGATGATAGGCAAAGTGGGTGGTAAGGTGCAGCAGGTACTCCCCGGTCTTCACCCGGACTCCGGCAATCGTCTCAGGGTAGTCGTCGGTGAGCTGCCGCGCGGTTAGTCGTTCCAGTGCGGCGCGGACCGCGTTGCGAGCCGCATCGATCTCCCGGAGCAGCTCTGGACGCGGCACGTTACGGCGAGAAAACTCGCCCGGCCGGTCACGTACGTAGCCGGTTGCGCCCAACTGGGTGCCGAAGAAATGCTGGAGGTTTCCCGTCAGATGGAGCACCAGCGTACCGCCCGGGTTGGTGATCCCCTCCACCGGCTCCCACAGCTGGGCATCGTCGGAGTAAGCCTCGACCTCGCGACGCAGCGCCTCGAGATCGCGCTCCAGAATCGAGCCGATCGCGTTGATGATGAGGTCAGTGAGCTCCATCAGGGACTCGACCGGTGGGTCTCCACCCGGTGGTCGTGCCGCTGGAATGCCAGGAATTCGTGGATGGCCTGAAGCGCCACTGAGTCACGCGAGACAATCCTGAGCCGACCGCCCGAGGGCGTAGCCTGAGGGATGTAGCGAATCTGCGCGCGTCGAGCTCGCATGACATCAGTCCCCGGCACTTCGCGCCCGTGGACAAAGCCGGGCTGCGCAAAGTCGCCGGCCTGAAATGAGGCGGCAATCTTCTGCATGTGGTCTCGAATCACCGCAACACCGCCCCGATCGGCGGAGTCCCGCTCGAGGGTAATGAGACCGCCATCGGACAGCGGCTCGAACCGGTGGTATGAGGTGTATTGGTCGACGCCCATGACGAGGTGCCCGCGCTGCTGCACCTCATGGAAGGCACGATCGGCGGAGTCGCGCGTCATGTCCGACGAGACGCCTTCTCCCCGCCCAGACTCCGCGCATGCTGCCAGGCCGCCGAGCAGCACGAATACCGTCTGCCTCATTCGCCGGTTTCCGACTCACTCCTGAAGGTCGATGCGGTCCAGCTCTCGTTCAGTCGCCCCATCACGCAGACGCCGGAACATCGATTCGAGCAGCTCCACGCCTATCAGCAAACCCACCGTGACCAGCGTCAGAACGACCGAGGCCAACAAGTACCCGAGACCAATCAAGGAGCCAAGCGCCGCCAGTACCCAGATCACGGCCGCAGAAGTCACCCCGACGACCGCGCCACCTCGGGAGAGAATCACCCCGCCGCCGAGAAAGCCGATGCCGGTTACGACCTGGCCCAGTACCCGGGTAGGATCGACCCGGTCTCCCGCAAACGAGGCGCCAAGACCCACGAAGAGGTACGTTCCCAGGCAGATCAGGATGCTGGTGCGGATTCCGGCGGCCTTCCCCCGAAGCTGTCGCTCGAGTCCTATTACACCGCCACACAGAATAGCGGTACCAAGCTGGAGCCAGAATCCAGACGTCCCGGGATCGAGCGGACCGAACAGTGGCAGAATCATCAACGGCGCATCATTCGGGGTCAGCCTCCTCCCAGTACAATCTGGTCGCGGTCCAGCAAGTCCGGATGAGCAGCCAGCCAATCGAGTACCACGCTCCGCACCGATGCCTCGGTATCCTCCGGATGGGCCGGTAACTTAGTCAAGGCCGTACCACCGATAGTAACGTACCACATCGGGGGTTCTCGCCGTGGCAGCGGCTCGCCGGAAAGAGTCTGCCCCGCATTCAGCGAGGCCGTAATCTGTTTGCCCTTAAATTCGAAGGTGACCTGCTCCATTCCGCTCTCCAGCGTTCACTCCACACCGCTCTGCGCCTGCGGAGTGCCGGCGCGTTCGAAAGACACCTCGACCGTATACCCCTCCGGGTTGATGAGCGCGTCCAGCATACGGCGGGCGCTCTCCTCAGCGTGGGCGGTCAGACCAAGCTCTCCGGCTGCCTCGATCAACTGGCTGCGCGCCAGATGATAGATGGTATCACGATCTTCAGCGCGAAAGGGGTTCCATAGCCCACTGCGCTCGTCATAAGTCCGCAGCTGGGTGACGTCCACGCCGAGAACCCTGGCCCGAGGAAGCACGATCTTTACGGTGCGTGTGCTATGATCGACATCGACTCTGGTGCCCTCGTCGAGATCGATTCCTGCCAGCACCTTCCCGGTGACCACAACCAGCGATCGCTTGGTAGAGCCCAGCCGCCGGTTCTGGTAGACCACTACGTCCCGCACACTGGTCTCGCTGGAGACCAGTTTCGCCACGGCCCGAGTCTGCTCCACCACAACGCCATGGGTAACGCTGGTTTCGCCTCGACCGGGAATGAGATCGCGATTTCCAGGAGCGAGACGCCGAATGGCCGTACCAATGAGGAGGAGGGCCCCACCAAGCAGCAGAAGTGCAATGAGAACTGCAGAAATGGAGCGGCGCGGGCGGGATCGCACCATACGCCGCTCAGAACTCCCGGCGCTTCATTTCCTTGAAGAAGCGTTCCGTCTCCGGTTCCTCGTCGTCAGGGCGTTTACGCAGCGTAGGATCGAACCGGCTCGCTCGATCCTTCTTCGGGGGTACCACCTTGCCCGCATTCTTCTTCGCCAGTTTGGCGATGCGGGCATCATCCTGCCGGGACATGTCGTCCTCCAGAGCGGGTTATCGGGTTAAGCAATCCTCCTTCCTAGATAGAGGCAAGGGTCAACCGGGCACTCCCTCCACCAGGACCATGTCGGTAGCGGCGCATGCCTGGCGCAATGCCTTTGCAGGACCATACTCGGACGAGCTCCACCATGCACGGCCCGCATCCGCATCGGGAAATTCCAGGATGACGAAACGGGCTGGTTTCCAGCCACCTTCCAGCGTCTCCGAGGCTCCGCCTCGAACCAGATACCGGCCTCCGTAGGCGGCTACGGTGGGCGCAGCGAGCTGCTTGTACTGCTCGTAGCGTTCGCGGTCACGCACGGCAATGTCCACCACGACATAAGCTGGCATACCGTTCCTCCTGTTCCCCACAGCTTTTCATTCAAGGTGATGCCGAAGCACCGATGCCCCGGGCCATGGCGGTTGCCGCAAACACCATCAATACGACGAGCCCGGCCTGTACGAAGCTGATCGTCGAGATCCGGCGGGCGGCCCCGGCATCGACGGCAAGACCCGCCGCTGCGAGCCGCCTCCACCGGATCAGCGTGAGCATCGGGCTGATTTCAAGAGCGAGGATCAGCAGGAGCAGTCCCATTTTCGTCAGGAAGACGTGATTATGCAGGTAGTACCCGGTGGTCTTCTCCAAACCTGCGAGCAACCGCCACAGGCCAGTGCTGATCCAGAGCACCGCGGCAAGACCCCAAAGAGCGTCAGCCCGAAACACCCGGCGCAGGTCCTGGGGGGTCAACCCGGACCGGAGATTCGTCCCGCGGGCCCAGACTGCCCCCAAGCCAACTCCCAAAGCGAGCAGATGGACCGCAGCAAGCATCCATCGGAGTATCATGCCCGGCGGTCAGAGAACGGCGTGTCCCTGCGCGATCGAAACCAGAGCAGGATGAGCATCGCAAGCAGGTTCGCACCGGCGAGCCCGGCCCCGACGAGGATCATCCCTTGAGCTGCTGCTCGGAGCAAACTGAGGTGTCGAAGCTCAATGACCCCCAAGAGAAGTCGCGCCGTCAGGAACGCTGCGGCGGCGGAGAACAGCAGCAGCTGCAGCAGAAGCAGAGGACGGTATCCCATGCCGGCATACAACCAGTAGAGCGCCAGCGCCACCAGCATCCAGGCGAGCAGCGAAATGCGGGTGCTGTAACCCAGCGGCAGCTCGCGCAGCAGAGGCACCACGAGCAAGGCCAGGACACCGAGCATCAGGAGCAGCCTCCAGCTGGCCCGCCAGAGCTCGCGAGGAGTGGCATCCTCCGCAGTCGGCAAGTTCGGTTCTCGATTCACACCTGCCTCGCAAAATGGTGTCAGGTTCATTTTATGCGGGAAGTCGCTCTTCGGGAACGCCCCTTCACTCCCTTCAGGAGCACAATCGCTCAGGGGTCCGGCCGGCGAGGGTTCCACGCCCAATGCGATTCTCCCCCTGCCGCAAAAGACCCATACCGCATGGGATCGGAAAACGCCAGAGCAGTCCCCAATGCCCCGTCGCCCGCCTATCGTCAGCCTGACCGTGGCCTGTGGATTGCATGCGCAACTGCTCCAAGGGCCCCCTCTTCATTACTTGATGATGACAGCAGCGCATCCTGATTCACGAAGCACACCCGAACGAATTCGGACCTTAATTGTAGACGACCACGAGGAGGTGGGTCGCCTGGTAGCGCAGCGGATCGCGCAAGTGATCCGGGAGCGGCGATCGCTGGGACTCCGAACCGTGCTGGGCCTCGCCACGGGTTCCACCCCAATAAGCGTCTACCGCGAGCTCGTTCGCATGCACCGAGATGAAGGTCTGAGCTTTGCGGACGTCGTCACATTTAATCTGGATGAGTACTACCCGATGGACCCGGGCAGCATCCATTCCTATCACCGGTTCATGTGGGAAAACCTCTTCGATCAGCTGGATATCCTCCCAGCCAACGTGCACATCCCGCGGGGCGACGTCCCTCCGGACCAGGTCGAGGCGGAATGCCGGCGGTACGAGGAAGCCATCCAGCAGGCTGGTGGCATCGATCTCCAGATTCTGGGAATTGGGCGGACCGGTCACATCGGCTTCAATGAGCCGGGCTCCGGTCCGGACAGCCGCACGCGTGTCGTGACGCTCGATCTAGTAACGCGAAAGGACACTGCAGCCGACTTCTTCGGAGAGGAGAACGTCCCCCGCGAGGCCGTGACGATGGGGGTGGAGACGATCTTCGAGGCGCGGGAGATTCTCATCCTGGCTACCGGCGAGCACAAGGCGGAGATCGTGCGCCGGGCAGTCGAAGGAGAAGTCGATCATGAAGTCGCCGCCACCTTTCTACAGCGTCACGGGAACACAACTTTCTATGTCGATCGTGCCGCAGCTGCCGCACTGACCCGGGTGGCCACCCCGTGGCTGCTCGGACCGGTGGACTGGACCGGCGGTCTGGTGGTACGGGCTGTGGTCTGGCTGTCGCATCAGACCGGGAAGGCCATTCTCAAGCTGACCCAGCGCGACTATGCAGAGCATCACCTGTCATCCCTCGTGGCACGCTATGGGTCGCCCGGGGCATTGAACGGCGAGGTCTTCAACGCGCTCGGCGCAAAAATTCGAGGCCGCTCCAAGCTGCCCCGCAGAACTCGCATAATTTGCTTCTCGCCTCATCCCGACGACGATGTGATCTCGATGGGTGGCATTCTCCACAAACTGGCGGTGAACGGCAATGAAGTGACCGTTGCATACATGACCAGCGGCAACCTTGCTGTGTTCGACCATGACGTG
>DATADG010000328.1:0-19746 GCA_036258655.1 Gemmatimonadales bacterium
AGACCTGGGGGAACTTGGTGTCTTCGGCGATGAGGTCCACCTCGCCCAGAACTCCGCCGG
Source organism: Gemmatimonadales bacterium (assembly GCA_036258655.1). GTDB lineage: Bacteria > Gemmatimonadota > Gemmatimonadetes > Gemmatimonadales > GWC2-71-9 > CAVVWJ01. Next base: position 61 of record DATADG010000328.1, read on the forward strand.
GGGCGACAGTCTGTCCGCTGGCGCAGGCGATCGGCGGATTATCCGGATCCGGATTGAATGCCGGAGGCACCTGGCCGGCGACATTGCGGTCGCATGTCAGCGCCACGAGGCCGAGTCCATTGTTGGCGTACGCGTTCGAGTACCACACGAAGGCAGGGGCACCGGTGAAGATGCCGGCACCACCGCGGAGCTGGCTGTGACTCTCGCCGCGAAAATCCCAGTTGAACCCGAGCCGGGGCGAGATCATGAGCTGGCCGGCGGGCTTGTCCTGGGGTCCGAAGTCTTCGATCACCCGAGGGTCGTACGCCAAACCGGTGGTAAAGTAGGGTAGGTCGAAGCGAAGACCGGGACTGATCGAGAGTGACGAACTGACTGCCCAGTCGTCCTGGGCGTATACCGCAAACTGCCCGGCCCGGAACCGGGACTCGCCTTCATTGGATCCTGGAAGCCCGAAGCGGATTTGATACTGCTCCACCGAGCCCGTGGCGAAGTCCGAGAGGTTGTCGAACTGCCACCGGCCAAATGTGTTCTGGCCGAACAGATTGCGGACCCTGTAGCCCTCCCACCTGGCGCCCAGCGTCAGCCGATGGTCCCCTACGGGGATGGAGAAGTTGTCCGTTATCTCGAAAATGTCCTGGTCCAGCTCGTTGGCGTGGGAGAATTCTTCCCCACCCGCCTGGAGGGTGTAGATCTGGGAGGGATCCCCGGCCTGGGGAAGATTCTGGACGACAATGACCGGCTCGCGAACGAACGGCGTCCGGCGATCGCGAATGACGTTCGCGCTCACCAGCAGCTCGTTGGCCGCGCCGTTGGCGAAATTAGTGAAGAACTGAAGTGATGGGTTGTACGTCTTATCGTCGAAGAAGTAGCCGTTGTTGCTCAGCTCGATGGTGGGATTCGTGACGGTGGCGGTCCGGTCGAAGACGTCGAGCGATGCATCGTTGTATTGGAATTTGGCCACCAGACGACTGTTCTCCCCGATCTGAAAGTCGACCCGCCCGAGGAGGTTCGTTGCCGGCCGCTCAATGTCCACTCGATCGAACGTTCCGGTGGAGAGTCCGTACCCAGCCGCGGCTGCGTTATAGGCCGCAATGTCCTCGGGTCGCACAACGATCGGACCCGGGCCGCCGAAGAACGGCCCGGCCGCGGGACGATCTTCGTCGCGGCGCTCGAAGTTGGCGAAGAAATGAATCTGATCGCGTTGGATCGGGCCGCCGAGTGACGCGCCGAATTGCCAGTTGCTGAAGTCGGCCTGATCCACCGGATAGCCGGTCCATGCCTCGTTGCGGTGATACCCGAACACGGACCCGCTGAACTGGTTGGTTCCGCTCCGGGTGACCGCGTTGATGAGGGCGCCCGTGAAATTGCCCTGCCGGACGTCATAGGGGGACAGCAGAACCTGATATTCCTTCACCGCCTCAAGGCCGACGGAACGGCCATCGGCTTGACCGCCGGCCTGACCGGTCCTGCCCAGTCCAAATCGATCGTTCACAGTGGCGCCATCCACCTGAATCGTGTTGAAACGATTGTTCTGGCCCGCCGCCGTGATGCCGCCTTCGCCTTCGCGTACCTGCACCTGGGGGGTGAGCTTCACGAAGTCGGTGAAATCTCGGTCCAGGGTAGGTAGCCGCCGGAGCAGGGTGTCGGTAATGGTTGTCTGCGTACCTTGCCGACCCGGGGCGAATTCGGGATTCGCTTCGGCCAGCACCACCAGTTCCTCGACCTCCACTGCCTGACGGGCGAGCGTCGCCGCCACCCGAACGTTCTGTGACAGCGGCACCTGGACGTCCTCGCGCACCGCCGGACGGTATCCGATGGCCCGGATAGTCACGCGGTATGGACCACCGGGTGCCAGACCAAGCACCGTGTAATTGCCGCTCTGGTTGGCGATGACCGTGCGGCGAAGTCCAGTTTCCGGATGGAAAATCTCCACTGTTGCGCCGGGTACCGGTGCACCGGCGCTGTCTGCTACCTGGCCGGTCACACCTCCTGTCGTGACCTGCGCCTCCATTTGGCTCGTTCCGGCGAGCAGTAACAGGGCCAGGATAGAGGCAGGGTGGCTGATCTGAACAAACCACGAGTTCATGGGGGGCACCTCGGATTTTGAAACGGGAGAGCTGTGGAGCATCGCTGTCTGCGGGATCGAGCAGAAGTCGTCCCAAGTTACGCCTGTAACCAGCGAGGTCAAGGAACAAAGCGTGCGACTACTGGATCGTGATCACTGGGCGTCAGTCCGGGTAGAGCAGGGAAGTCCACGTTCAGGTGCACGATGTCCAGCTCGGCACGGGACTGGAGCGCCTTGCTGACAAAGACATGATCCAGCGTTTGCGAGTTCCCCTCGTAATTGAAGGAATACCTCTCATCCTCCGAGACCCGGAAAAGCAGCTGATGGAGAGCGGGTGGAGACCCGGGAAGGACGTGGGCGAGCTCCGGGCTGAACTCGAAGGTGTTCATGTCGCCGAGCACGATCAGTCGAGCCCCAGGGTCAGCTGCGAGCACATGCGCTGCGTAGGCGTGGAGAGCACGGACCTGCGCCGCGCGCTCGCCTTCACCGGCCTGAACGAATGGCTGAACCGAGCCAAAGACCGGAGTAGACCCGAATCGTGAAGTCAGGTGATTGTTCACGACTCGGAGAGATCTTCCCCGGAACTCGAATACACCCTCGAGGGGATCTCGTGCCTCCTCGAAGGCCAGAGAGTCTCGCGCTCCCGCTGCTGCAAGAATTGCGGGGCCCAGGGAGCGATATGATACCAGCCGAACCCGTTCGGGATTGTAGAGAAACGCGTTCCGTATATTGCCGCCGGGCACGCCGCCAGGCCGACCATCCACCGGGGCAATATCGAACGACGCGTACCGCGGACCGCGGGCGGACACGATTTCCGTTCTGAGCGCCGCGAGCGTCTCCCTGGCGCTGGTCGTGCCGTCGTCCTCCTCACCACTGTCGTCCTGGATTTCCTGGAGGGCCAGAATATCCGGCGAGCCGAGTGACTTTACGATCTGCATCGCAAGCAGGCGTCGCTGAGCGCTGTCGGGGGCTGTGGGACTCAGATTGAGCACGTTGTAGCTCGCCACCGTGAGGGCATTGGGGGCTGCCCATAACGTTCCTGTCTCCGGCGGGTGACTGCCGGGTGTGACGGCAAGGCGCCCGATCGCCGCCACCTCATAGTTGCCAAAGCTGTACCGCATGATCCCTGTCACGTCGCCCAGTGTGTCTCCGACACGAACCAAAGGGACTCCTCCGGAGAGGAACGTCCGGTCGAATTGAATTTGGATCCGTTCGGGGTTTGGTCCTCCGAGCTCACTCTGATTCGGCTGGAGCAAGATTCCGCCGCGACGCGTGCGCCGTTTCGCCGGCATCCCTGCACCGGCATCCGGGAGGGTCACCACTTCACTCTGGTCCTGGCTGAACGTCTGAGTGGCGGACACGGCAACCGGTCGACGGACCGTCACCAGCATGCCTTCGAGGGACTCAAAAAAATCGATGGCATCCTCTGACGGATCGTAGCGGTTCTGCTGAACTTCCCGCTGCACTCGCAGATTCACCGGCAGCTCGTCCGGTGAGATCACCTGGTGCGGCGGTAACCTCCCGTCACGGCCCAGAACGGTGGAGCGAGGGAGCGGACGGTTTCGAGCAAGGATCTCGGCGTCGAATGCTTCGAGGGTGGTGGTCGACAGGTTGGCGGTGTTGGTCCCTCCCGGCACCAGCTCAGACACGACCCCACTGAGACGCACTTCATCTCCCCGGGCGAATCGAGTGCCGGCAATCCGCACGATCAGGCCGTCGGAGGTAGTCTCATCAGAGTCAGGTGAGCCCTGGACGTAGATCCAGCCCGCACCAGCCGCGGTGACAATGCCCTTCAGGCGGACCTGTTCTCCCAGCAGTGGAGAGAGGTGCGCTCGACCCTGAACCGCAGGTATGCTCACATCGCGCTGGGCGCGACATCCCACTATGGTGCAGGCAAGGGCAAGGAGAAGTAGTGAGATCACGTGGTGCGTTGACTCGTCCTATTTCGGCCCGCTAAGTTGCGACCTCGCAACGAATCGGGACAGGTGGCCGAGCGGCTGAAGGCGCACGCCTGGAAAGCGTGTATACGTCAAAAGCGTATCGAGGGTTCGAATCCCTCCCTGTCCGTTCCGGGAACCGAATCCGCGCATTGGACGTATCATTATGGTATCGCGCCAAGCCACCGGTTCACCAGGAGAAGTCATGCTCATCAGGCGTCCTCCCGATATTCCCTCCGCCGAAATCACCGACGAAATGCTGTACTGGAACCGGCGTGAGTTCATCAAGGCCGCCGGGATGGGGGTCGCCGCAGCCGGTGGCCTGCTACCTTCATCGATTCCATCGCTTACCCGCGCAGACGAGAAGCTCACGCCGTACGAAGATGTGACGGGCTATAACAACTTCTACGAGTTCGGCACCGGCAAGGACGATCCAGCCAAGAATGCGGGAACCCTTCGGATCCGGCCCTGGAAGATTGAAGTCGCGGGCGAGGTGAAAAAAGCCGCTGTATACGACTTTGACGAGCTGCTGAAGCCGTACACTCCAGTCGAGCGGGTATATCGTCTGCGCTGTGTCGAGGGTTGGTCCATGGTCATTCCATGGCTCGGCATCCCCCTCCGAAACATCATCGACCGCTTGGAGCCCACCTCGAAGGCCAAATTCGTCGAGTTTACCACGCTGTACGATCCTCAGCAGATGCCGGGGCAACGGCAGGGCGTCCTCGACTGGCCTTACGTCGAGGGTCTGCGCATGGACGAGGCTCGCCACCCACTGACCCTGATGGTCACCGGACTCTACGGCAAGCCGCTGCCCAACCAGAACGGCGCCCCGCTCCGGCTCATCGTGCCCTGGAAGTATGGCTTCAAGGGCGGCAAGTCTCTGGTGAAGATCCGGTTCACCGAGACGCAACCCCAGACCACGTGGAATTTGGCGGCGCCAAACGAGTACGGATTCTACGCCAATGTGAATCCAGAAGTGGACCACCCCCGCTGGAGCCAGGCCCGCGAGCGCCGCATCGGGGAGTTTTTCAAGCGGAAGACACTGCTGTTCAATGGCTATGCCGGGGAGGTAGCCTCCCTGTACGCCGGCATGGATCTCCGCAAGAACTTCTGAGTGACCCGCGCAGCCATCATCACGCGGGTGGTCAAGCCAGTGCTGTATGTCGCAGCGCTGGTTCCCTTGGCGTATCTGCTCGTGGCGCTCTTCAGTGGCTGGGTCATGGGTGACCAGGTCAAGTTCATGCAGCACGTCACCGGCGACACGGTGCTGGTCTGCCTACTCCTCACCCTTGCCATCACGCCGGTGCGGCGGCTGACCGGCTGGAACGAGATCATCCGGGTGCGCCGCCTGATCGGACTGACAGCGTTCTGGTACGCCTGTCTGCATCTCACCACCTATCTGGTCTTCGACCAATCGTTGTCGATCTCCGATATCGCCGCCGATATCATGGAGCATCCGTGGGTCCTGGTGGGCTTCGCCGCGTTTCTCTGTCTCGTTCCCCTGGCGATCACCAGCACCAATGGCTGGATCCGGCGCCTGGGAGGGAAGCGTTGGCAACGCCTGCACCGCCTGGTGTATGTCGCCGCGATCGCCGGAGTACTGCACTATCTCTGGCTGGTCAAGAAGGACGTCAGCGCGCCACTGACTTATGGCGCCGTGTTGCTCGTGCTGTTCGCGATTCGCATCTGGGTGGCGCGCGGCGGCACCAAGCCGCACGCGGCTTCTCGCCAGATCCGGGCAAAGCCGGCAGCATAAGCTGGAATATTTTCGGAGGGCTCAGTTCGCCGCGTCATCTCACCTCTCGCCTCTTCACCTTCCGCATTTTGTGCGCTAGCTTCCCGCCCCGATGCCCTCCCGGACGCCCATTCTGGATGAGCGCGCCCTCACCCGTACCCTGGCGCGCATGGCCAGTGAAATCGTTGAACGGAGTGGGGGTGTCGAGGAGCTGGTTCTAGTCGGTATCCAGCGGCGCGGCGTGGAGCTGGCCGGCCGGTTGAAGCGGCTGATCGATAGCGCCGAAGGCTCCAATCTCCCCTGTGGCAAGCTCGATATCACGTTGTACCGCGACGACCTTCAGACTATCGGGCCACGTCCGGTAGTAGGTGAGACGGTGCTGCCCCGACTCGATGGTAAAATCGTGGTGATTGTCGATGATGTGCTGTACACCGGACGCACGGTTCGTGCGGCGCTCGACGAATTCGCCGATTTTGGCCGCCCCCGGCGGGTTCTGCTCTGCGTGCTCATCGACCGGGGCGGGCGCGAGTTGCCCATCCAGGCGGATGTGGTTGGTACTACCGTGAGCACCGGGCCTGGAGACCGGGTGGACGTCTTCGTGTCCGAGGTGGATGGGCGTGACGCTGTGGAACTGGTTCGAGGTGTGGCGTGAGCGCACCCAGTCTCGGGAAGGACCTGGTCGGCCTGGAGCCGCTCAGCGCGGAGCAAATTCAGCTCATCCTCGACACTGCGGAGCCATTCAAGGAAGTGAGCGAGCGGGCGATCAAGAAAGTGCCCGCCCTGAGAGGCAAAACGATCGTCAACCTCTTCTTCGAGGCCTCCACCAGAACCCGGATCTCCTTCGAATTCGCCGAAAAGCGGCTCTCGGCTGATACGGTGAATGTTGCGGCAGCCGGATCTTCGGTCAGCAAGGGAGAGACCCTGGTGGACACGGCCAAGAACCTGGAGGCCATGCGGATAGACATGGTCGTGATCCGTCATAGCGCCTCGGGTGCGGCCCAGTTCCTCGGCCAGCGCATCCGCTCCAACGTGATCAATGCCGGCGACGGAAAGCACGAGCACCCGACCCAGGGACTGCTCGACATGTTGACGCTGCGGGATCGCTTCGGCCGGATCAAGGGGCTCAAGGTGGCCATCTGCGGAGACATACTCCACAGCCGAGTGGCGCGCAGCAATATCTGGGGGCTGACAAAGCTGGGTGCCGAAGTAGGGGTGTGCGGTCCCGCGTCATTGCTGCCGCGACATGTCGAGGATCTTGGCGTCACGATTCTTCCCCGAATCGAGGATGCGATCCAATGGGCTGATGCGCTCAACGTGCTTCGGCTGCAGCTCGAGCGGATGGAGGCTGGGTTCCTACCATCTCTTCGGGAATACAACCGCGTCTTTGGCGTTACGACTGAGCGGCTGGCCCGGGCACCGAAAGAGTTGCTCATCCTCCATCCCGGTCCGATGAACCGTGGCGTCGAGATCGACAGTGATGTCGCCGACGGCCCGCATAGCGTAATTCTGCCTCAGGTCACCAACGGAGTCGCGGTGAGGATGGCTGTATTGTATCTGCTTGCCGGTGGCTCTCCCGATTGGGCCGCTGGAGCGGACGATCGATGAGACCCATTCTGATCCGCGGTGGACGGGTCGTCGATCCTTCGCGCGGATTTGACGGTCATGCCGACGTCTACCTCAGCGACGGAAAAGTCGCCGCTGTGGGCCGGGATCTCGGCTCACCCGACGATGCACTGACGTTCGATGCGTCTGGAAGAATCGTTTCTCCGGGATTTGTCGATCTGCACGTCCACCTGCGGGAGCCGGGGCAGGAGGATCTGGAGACTGTTGCCAGCGGTGCCATGGCCGCTGCGGCCGGCGGGTTCTCGGCGGTGTGCGCCATGCCCAACACCGATCCAGTTACGGACAATCAGGCGGCGATCGGATTCATCGTGAGCCAGGCTCAGCGCGCCGGGAAGGCTCGGGTCTACCCGATCGGAGCCATCTCGCTGGGACAAAAGGGCCAACAGCTCGCCGAGTTCGGCGAACTGGTGGGTGCCGGCGCTGTCGCCGTCAGCGATGATGGCAAGCCCGTCGTATCCAGTCACCTCATGCGCACCGCCCTGGAGTATGCGCGCACGTTTGGAATTCCGGTGGCCGACCACTGCGAAGACCCAACCCTTTCCGCGGGCGGCGCGATGCACGAGGGTATTGTGTCGACCCGGCTCGGTCTCAAGGGAATACCTGCTGCGGCAGAGGAGATCATGGTGGCGCGCGACATTCTCCTCGCGGAGCACACCGGCGGGCATGTGCACCTCTGTCACATATCCACCCGCGGATCGGTTGAGCTGATCCGGCGGGCAAAGGACAAAGCACTCCGAGTGACCGCAGAAGCCTGTCCCCACCACTTTACGCTCACGCACGAGCGGTGCGAGGGCTATGATACGAACGCCAAGATGAACCCACCGCTGCGCGAGCCGGAGGACCGCGAGGCGATTCGCCAGGCGCTCCGGGACGGGACCATAGATGCCATTTGCACCGACCACGCTCCTCATCACTACGATGCGAAGGAGCGCGAGTTCGACGAGGCGCCCAACGGCATCATCGGCCTGGAGACGGCGCTGGGGCTTGCGGTCACCGAGCTGGTCGAATCCGGCGTGCTGACGTTTTGTGACCTCGTCAATCGGATGAGCACCATGCCGGCACGAATCTTCAACCTCAGTGGCGGAACGCTGGCGGCCGGGGCGCCCGCTGACGTCACTGTCACCGATCCCAAGGCATCCTGGGTGGTGGAGCCAGCTCGTTTCTACTCTCGCAGCAGGAACACGCCATTTGGCGGCCGGCGACTCACTGGTCGAGCCGAGCTCACTATCGTTCGTGGCCAGGTGGTGTATCAGCGGGAGCGTTGAGGATTGGAGGATTCTGGACGGGTTCGAGCCGAGATCGTCCGATGCTGCCGCAGTCTGTGGGAAGCAGGACTCATCGCCGGCGCCGACGGAAACGTCTCCGTCCGTCTCGAGCCCAATCTGATACTCGTCACGCCGCGAGCCCTTCTCAAATATGAGCTGCAGGCGGAGGACCTGGTGGAGGTTGATCTGCAGGGGAACCCCCGAAGCGGGTACCGCCAACCAACGACTGAATTAGATTTACATCTTCGGGCCTACCGACAGCGAACCGAGTGCGGCGCCGTCGTCCACGCCCACCCTCCGAGTGCCACGGCATTCGCAGTGGCCGGTGAGGGGCTCCCCGGTGACGTACTCTCCGAAATCGCAGTGCTGATGGGCGAAGTGCCCTGTGTTCCCTACGCAATGTCGGGGACCGCAGCGCTGGGAGATGCAGCCGAGCCGTTCCTGAAACGTCACGTTGCGCTGCTGCTGTCGAATCATGGAGCGCTTACCTGGGGAGAAGACTTGACCCAGGCCAGAATACGGATGGAAAGCCTCGAGCATGCCGCGCGAATCCTTCTGGCGGCCCGTGTTCTTGGCAGGGTGAGTCGACTTACCCGGGAACAGACCGAAGCCTTAGACCGGATGAGAGGAACCTCTTCCCATGGCTAGAACGACCTCGGAAACGGAAGCAACGATCGAAGAGCTACTCGAGCAACGCACTCAGTACGAGGAGTGGCTCGCCAAGCTGGATGCAGCCGGAGACAAGGCTCCACCTGCGGTGCGGCAGCGGGTTCGGGGAGATTACCAGGCCCGCTTGCAGAGTGTGCTGGAGCAGCTGCGGGGGAGGGGAGCCGCAATCGGCGAAGAGCTCGAGCGGCATCATGCTTCGCAGGCGGAGCTCGATCGAGAGCGCCGGGCAGCGGAAGAAGCGTTGGCGGAAGCGGAGGTCCGGCACTCAGTCGGGGAATACACGCAGGATGAATGGCGCGAGCTAAGCGAGGAGAGCCGCCGCCGCATCGAGCAGCTGCGAAGCAAGCTCCGCAGCATCGGCTCCGAGATTGCCAGGCTCACCGAGATTCAGGCCGTTATCACCGCGCCTCGAAGTGGCTCAACGAGTCCGCCAGCAGCCAGACCGCCGCGGCCCGAAGTGGTGGAACAGGCACCCCTTGCCACACACGTCGCCGAGCCGGTCGAGGAAGTGCCAGAGCCAGCCAGCCGGTATGCTCCAAAACCGTCATCCCAACCCGAGCCCGCTGCGCTGCCCGGCGACGAGCTCGCCTTCCTGAAGTCCGTGGGGCCCGACGAAACGCGTCCAATCAGTCGCGGCATCAGCACCCCCGAAATCCCGGCAGCTAACGCACCGGCGGTCCAGACTGCCCCTCCCTCAGTTGGGAAGGCCGCCGCCGGGGTGGCCAAGACCCTCAAGTGTGGTGAGTGCGGATCCCTGAACCGCCCGACTGAATGGTATTGCGAGCGCTGCGGGGCCGAGCTGGCAGGGATTTGACAAAGGGTGAGCACTAAACCGTAAAAGGTGAGCGAGAGCCATTTTAGAAACGCGTTCTCATCCTCTTTATCAGTCCACAGGACAACAAAAAGGGGCGCCGCTTGGCGCCCTCATCGCGTAGGTTCGCGAGAGTACTGCTTACTACTTCCCGCTCACTGTTTTAGACGCCACCAGCTTGGCAAGGCGGCTCTTTTGTCGAGCGGCCGCATTTGGGTGGATAATGTTCTTCTGGCCTGCCCGATCCAGCAGCTTGACCGCCTGTATGTAAGCCGCCTCGGCTTCCGGCCCGCTGGCGGCACGGACCTTCTTCAGCGCTGTACGAAGCTGGCTCCGGTGAGTGCGGTTGAGCGTCGTCCGGGCACGGGCTTGACGCAGACGCTTTGCTGCTGACCTGATTCGGGGCACTGAAAACCTCGGATGTGTCGTGGTCTAGTCCGGAACTGATCCGTCGTTCGAGGGGCGAAAACATAGGACGCTGACCTCGCAAAATCAAGCGGGAAAGCGTTTTGACTTTGAACCCGCAGCCCAATAACCTTCGTCGGCTCACGCGGAGGCGCGCTCACCTGGATCGACAGCTTGGCGAGTTTGTGCTCGCCTTTCCCATGCTGGTGTTTGCCATGGTCGCTCATGAGTATGCCCATGCAGCGACGGCGCTCAGGCAAGGCGACGACACGGCATACATGCTCGGCCGCGTGACGCTGAACCCCCTGCCTCACATCGATCCCTGGTTGAGTATCCTCCTGCCTGCGCTCCTCTGGTTCGGCACTGGTGGAAGCTTCACCTTCGGTGGGGCCAAGCCGGTCCCGGTGAATCCTCGGAAATACCGCCGTTACAAGCGGGGTGACATTCTAGTGTCGTCGGCAGGCGTCGCCACTAACCTTGTACTTGCGCTGGTGTGGTCAGTGGTTTTCGTGTTGCTTGGACTCGCAGCGCCGGCACTCGCCAACATGACCCCAGTTCTGGACACCGCTCAGCGCATGATGGTGTACGGAATCTGGCTCAATCTGATTCTCTGCTTTTTCAATTTGATCCCAATCCCACCGTTGGACGGTTCACACTTGCTCTATCACGCGCTGCCTCCGCGGGCCGGCAACTGGTACCGTGGGCTCCAACGCCTGGGATACCTGCCGATTCTCGCGCTAGTCCTGCTCTTTCGACCGGTCCTGACTTTCCTGCTGACTCCTGCCTTGAAGGGAATGGGTGTTCTGCTGCATTTCATCCTGCCATACAGTGTAGGTGACGGATGGAACATCTTTCAGTCATGACGCCATCGACAGCCCCCGCTCCCACGACGGCGCTTGGAGCGGGCCCTGGTTTCGTGGTGGAGCTGGAGGCGTTCTCTGGTCCGCTAGACCTCCTCCTCCATCTTCTTCGGGAGGAACAGCTGGAGATCGCGGACATTCCCATTGCGCGCATTGCCGATCAGTTCTTGCAAGCCATCCACGATCTCGGTCTGAATCAAGCCGCCGACTACCTCGACATGGCCGGTCGACTGCTTCGACTGAAGGCACAGATGCTGCTTCCGCGGCGACCGGAAGAGGACGGATGGGAGGATCCGAGAGCCGAGCTGGTTCGGCGGCTGCTCGAATACCAGCAGGTCAGAGAAGTCGCCATCTGGATGGGGCGCGCCGCCGACCGCAGGGCAGAGCAGTTTGCCCGAGGCTACCTGCCGCCGCCACCCGTGGTGCCACCGCCACCCCTGAAGCTCGACATCATCGACGTTCTCGCCGCGGTCGAGCGGGTCTTGGCCAACATTCCGTTCCCCGTGCTGCACCGAGTCGTCTCGCGCCCGCTGGATGTGGAAAGCGCCACTCGGCGCATCGAGGGGCTGCTCGAGGCGCAGGAAGAGATCCGCTGGCATGATGCTTTGGGGGCTCGCCCGACGATCGTGGACGTGCTTTCCACCTTGCTTGCGCTTCTGGAGCTTGCCAAGCGGGGCACTGTGCGCCTGGTCCAACCCACTCCCTTTTCGCCTCTGGTGATTGCCCGTGACTCCGCTCACTCAGCTGCTTGAAGCCGCGTTGTTTTCTGCTTGTCGCCCAGTCACCGCCGAGGAGCTGGCGACCCTGGACGCCGATGCGAGTGCCGCCGACATCCGGGTTGCGTTGGAGCAGCTTCGGGAGCACTACGATTTCAACCAGCACGGCGTCGAGCTGGTAGAACTGGCGGGTGGCTACCAGATACTCACTCGTCCGATGTTCGCAGCCGCCCTCGAGCGCGCGCAATTCTCAGTGCGAACCCCCAAGCTCAGCGCGGCGACCCTCGAAACACTCGCCGTCATCGCCTACCGGCAGCCGGTTGGCCGAGTGGAAATCGAGGAAATCAGGGGCGTCTCTGCCGGTGGGGTGTTGCGGTCGCTGCAGGAGCGCGGTCTCATCGAAGTGGTTGGCCGGAGCGAGGCACTGGGTCGGCCGCTGCTGTATGGAACCACTCCGCTCTTTCTGGAGCTGCTCGGGATGCGCGATCTCGCCGATCTGCCGAAGGCCGAAGAGCTAACTATCGCGCTCAGGCCGCATCGGCCGGTTGCGGACGGAATGGACGATGCGGCAGCGTACGTGGAGGCCGAATCGTGACGGAAATGCGACTGCAGCGCGCGCTGGCGCGTGCTGGAGTCGCGTCGCGTCGAGCTGCGGAAAAGCTGATCGAGGCGGGCCGGGTGCGCGTGGATGGAAGGCCGGCCACCCTTGGAATGAAGGTAGATCCCGACCGTCAGAAGATCACCATCGGGAACCGTGCGGTGCATCTGAAAGAGCGCCGGTGGCTGGCTTTTCATAAACCGCTAGGTGTGGTTACGACCGCGAGTGATGAGGAGGGCCGGCGCACGGTGCTCGACTTCATACCTGATTCGGCGGGGCTGACCTACGTCGGGCGGCTGGATGTCATGACCACCGGGCTCCTCTTGCTGACTACCGACGGCGAGGCGGTGCATCGCTTGACGCACCCGAGGTACCGCATCCCACGGCGCTATACCGCACTGGTGCATGGCAGGCCAACCGCCGAGATCAGCCAGGCGGTGCAACAGCGAATTGTGCTCGATGGGCGGCCAGTGATCCCGGTCGACGTCAAGGTTCGTCCTGGCACCGAAGGACGAAGTCTGCTGGATGTGACGTTGCACGAAGGTAGAAATCGGATAGTGCGGCGTTGGTGCGAAGCTCTGGGGCTCAAAGTGGATCGCTTGGCTCGACTTTCCTACGGACCGGTACGCCTTGGCGATCTTCCTCCCGGCAGGTACCGTCCCTTAACCCCGAGAGAAGAGGCGGCGTTGTACAAGGCCATTCATCTCAATCCTGAAGCACCTGAAACCGAGACCCGCCGCCGGGCGTCGGGAAAATCATCCCGTGGAGCTACCCTGGAATGAGCGCGCCGAAGTTGTCGCCCAAGCCCGCGGAACTGCTGCCGGTTCCGAGGATTCTGAAAGAAGTTTCCCGCCGAATCGTGGGGCAGGACGCCATGGTGGAACGGCTCCTGGTTGGCCTACTGACGGGTGGGCACATCTTGCTCGAGGGTGTGCCTGGATTAGCAAAGACTCTCGCTGTACGAACGCTGGCCGAAATCATCCATGCGTCCTTCTCCCGTATCCAGTTCACACCCGATCTCCTGCCCGCCGATCTGATCGGGACCATGGTCTTCAACCCGAAGACACAGGATTTCCACGTCAAGAAAGGGCCCCTATTCGCCCAGATCATCCTGGCCGACGAGATCAACCGGGCACCGGCAAAAGTCCAGGCGGCCTTGCTGGAGGCAATGCAGGAGCATCAAGTGACGATCGGCGGAGCGACATTTCCTCTGGAGGAGCCGTTCCTGGTGCTCGCGACGCAGAATCCCATCGAGAGTGAAGGCACCTATCCACTTCCCGAAGCTCAGCTCGACCGATTCATGCTCAAGGTGCGGGTGGGATATCCCAGCCGGGACGAAGAGAAGGAAGTCCTCCTGCGCATGAGCGGAGGAAAGGAAATTCCGGTCGAACGCCTGCTGGATCCCAAGGCGATCCTGAGTGCACGCAGCGCCATAGCCAATCTGTACATGGATCAGAAGGTCGTGGACTACATCGTCGACCTGATCCGAGCCACTCGCGATCCCGGCCTGGTCGGCCTCAGCGACCTGCGACCGCTGGTCGCATTTGGCGGTTCACCCCGCGCTTCGATTGCTCTCGCTCAGGCCGCTCGGGCCCATGCATTTCTTCGGGAGCGTGCCTACGTCGTCCCGGAAGATGTTCGAGCCCTCGCACCCGATGTGCTGCGCCATCGCATTGTGCTCACGTTCGAGGCTGAAGCCGAGGATGTAACCACCGACGACGTCGTCTCCAGAGTCCTCGGCGCGGTTCGAGTTCCATGACACGTGAACAGTAAATGGTGAACAGTTAACAGGGCCCAATCCCGCCGGCACCCGTTGACCGTTCACTGTTCACCGTTCACCGTTCGACTATGTCCGTCGTAACTCCCGAAATCCTGAAGCAGGTCAAGGCCATCGAGCTGCGGACGCGAGGGCTGGTGGGCTCGCTCTTTGCCGGGGAGTACCGTTCGGTCTTTCGGGGTCAGGGGATGGAGTTCGCCGAGGTTCGTGCCTACGAACACGGTGACGACTACCGTGCCATCGATTGGAATGTGTCGGCCCGGCTGGGGACGCCGTACGTGAAGACCTTCACTGAAGAACGCGAGCTGACGCTTATGCTGGTGGTGGACCAGTCCGGCTCGACCCGCTTCGGCGAGCCACAGACCAAAGCCGCACTGGCGGTCGAGGTCGGCGCCGTTCTCGCGCTCGCCGCTGCCTACCACAACGATCGAGTCGGAGCGTTGCTGTTTTCCGACGCAGTGGAACGAGTGATTCCGCCACGAAAGGGCAGGCGGCATGCACTTCGGGTGATCCGGGATCTGGTTGCGTTTGAACCTGCCGGCCGGAGGACCAATCTGGCCGCAAGCCTGTCCTATGCCAGCCGGCTGCTCCGGCACCGCAGCATCGTAGTCGTCCTCTCTGATTTCATCGCGGAGGGCTGGGAGAAACCCCTGCGGCGGCTCGGCGCTCGGCACGAGGTCGTGGCGATCACAGTGGATGACCCACGCGAGCACGAGCTTCCGGAAGCTGGATGGATCGAGATTCTCGATGCAGAGTCCGGCCGGCGCGTTCTGGTCGACACCGGAAGCCGTGAGGTGCGAACTCGCGTGGCCCACCTGGCCGAACACCGGCGGGAAGAGCGTGCTCGCGCTCTGGCGGCATCCGGCGCCGACCATGTCCGGCTGGAGACCGGTACTGCCTATTCCATTCCTCTCCGGCGCGCATTTGCGCTCCGGGCCCGGCGGATTCACCGATGATCGTGCTATTCGGCCTGATGCTGTTTCTGGTCCAGTCCACCGCACCAACGGTAGGCGACACAGTGTGGCTCAGCCGGACGGTCCGAGTACCGCCTGGACACGTAGTTCGCGCTGCCGATTGGGAGCCGCAGGAACCGGTGGAGCTCCTCGGTCGTCCTCAGATTGTTTCGTTGGGGGACTCGGCTCAGATCAGTTATCCGATTGTAGTGTGGAGACCGGGGCAGCACCTCATTGAGGTGCCCGGACCGCTGCTGCTGGGGTCAGGAGGCACCGTTGATTCGCTGGGAAGCGAGCGAGTGCGTGTTGCAGTGAGGAGCGTGCTTCCGGCTGTTTCCAACGACTCGGTGTTACGTCCTCAGCCTCGGGCCGGAGTGGTGTGGCGATCTGAAGTCAGCCCGCTTCCCCTCATCCTCCTCTGGTCTCTGGCACTGATGCTCCTGATTCCGCTCCATCTCTGGTGGCGGCGCCGCGGCACACCGATGCCAGCTCCGGATCCACTGCCGAGTGTTACCGATCCGCCGCTGGACCGCTGGGCTGACGCGGGCGAACATCGTGCCGTGGCCGGCTTCGCGGCGATTCGACTGCGAACCCTGGTGGGGCAGCGCGTCGCCGGGGCGCATCCGGGCCTCGACACCGAGTCCTTACTCGCGCAGCTCGCCGCTCTGCGTCCCACCTGGCCTCTTGACGAGCTTGGGGCGCTGCTGCGGAAGCTCGACGCCGCACGGTTTGGTTACGGTGGTGCAACCAATGTTCTGCAGCTGTCGCATGCAACGCTGGAGCTGGGCAGCCGCCTGACCCGTGAGGCGGCATGAGCTTCGCCCGGCCCTGGCTGCTGCTCCTCTTGCTGGCGCTGCCGATATGGTGGTGGTTGAGGAGCCGCCGCGAAATTCCGGCTGCCCGTTACAGCGATGTCAGCCTGCCAGCTGCTGCGAGCCGACGCCGCTGGTGGGTAAAGTTGCCTCCAGCGCTGCGAGCCCTCACGATCGCGGCGCTGGCGCTGGCTGCAGCCGGTCCGCAGATCGGTGGCGACACAGTCGAGATCAAACAGGAAGGCATCGCGATCGTCGTGACCATTGATATCTCCAGCAGCATGCTGGCCGAGGACTTTGCGCCATCCAATCGGCTCGAGGTAGCCAAGCGCCAGGCGGTGGGCTTTATACGCGGCCGCACCGCGGATCGCATTGGTTTGGTGGCGTTCGCGGGTGAGGCGCTAACTCAGGTGCCGGTGACCCTGGACTACCCGGTCATCGAGCAAGCTGTCATGGATCTCAAGATCGGCAGCCTCGAGGATGGAACCGCTATCGGGAGTGGACTGGCGACCGCGGTGAATCGTCTGCGCCGCGCTCCCGACAAATCGAAAGTGATCCTGCTGCTCACCGACGGAGAGAATAACAAGGGACTCATAGACCCACGCACCGCTGCTGCCACCGCGGCTGCCTTTGGGATCAAGGTGTACACCATCGGGGTAGGCACCATTGGTGAAGCCCCCATCCCTACTGGAAGAGGTCTGGGAGGGTTCCGATACGAGTTGCTGCCGGTCCGGATCGACGAGCCACTATTACAGGAGATCGCGCACAAGACAGGAGGGCGGTATTTCCGGGCCAAGGACAGTGAGGCACTCAGCCGGATTTTTCGTCAGATCGATGCCCTGGAGAAGACGCCGATTCAGGTGACGCGTTACACCCGGTATAACGAGACGACTCGTCCTCTCATCCTCCTGGGGTTGGCTGCTCTGGGTCTCGAGCTTCTCCTGGGGAGCACTCTGGTTGTGCGGGTACCATGACCTTCGACGCACCCCTTCTACTGTTTCTGGCGCCGTTCGTTGCTCTTGCCTTTGGTTTCGGTGCCTGGCTTGCACGCCGGCAACGGTTGCGCATGGCCCAACGGTGGTCCGACTCCCTCGGTCGATTGGCGAGAAGCCGTGGCGGATGGGCCCCTGTTGTGCTCGGGCTCAGCGCTCTGCTCGGCGCTGTTGGTGTTGCCGGCCCACGTGCCGGACGCACTCAGGTGCAGACGGAAAGTCGTGCGCTCAGTCTGGTGCTTGCCATGGATATCAGCCGTTCGATGCTGGCCGAGGATGTTGCACCCAGTCGGCTTCAGCGCGCGGGTCGTGAGGCGCGGCGTTTGATTCAGGATCTTGAGGGAGACCGTCTCGGGCTTATCGCATTTGCCGGAAGGAGCTACATCCTCGCGCCCCTCACCGTAGATGGAGGCGCAGTCCGGATGTATCTCGATGCGCTCGATCCCGACCTCGCGAGTGAGGGTGGCACCCACCTTGGGGCGGTGCTGGCGCAGGGGGCGGGCCTGCTGAGTGCCGCCACCGATGCGGCAGACCGCGTGCTCGTCATGTTTACCGACGGGGAAGCGCACGACACTCTACCGGAGATAGTAAACCAGGCCGAGGCACTCAAGGATGCGGGCATTCGTCTCATCGTCGTGGCCGAGGGTCGCGCGCTGCCAACCCGAATCCCTCTCCGTGACTCCGCCGGGACCTTGATCGAGTACCAGCAGGATGAGAATGGTGACGTCGTGCGCACCCAACGTCGTGACGATGTCCTGCAGGCTGTAGTGGATGCGGCGGAAGGGACCCTGGTTCCCAATGAGCTCGCCGACCAGGCAGGCGCCGTGCGTGATCTCGTAATGGCGATGAAGCGAAGCCCCACCGCCGAAACGCGCACTGCAGACCTGGTTCCGCGAGCCTGGATCCCGGCGCTTGGTGCGGCGCTGCTGCTGTTGGGATATACCCTGGCGAGACCTGGTCCAGCCCTCGTGGGACTCGCGGGCGTTCTCCTGAGCAGTCCGGCATGGGCTCAGCGGCCGAGTGCGGGAGCGCGTGCAATGGCGTCCGGTGATCCCTCCCGAGCCGCCGCTGCTTTTCTTGAAGAAGCAGGTCGCGGCAGTGCGAGAGATACCGCCTTCTACAATGCGGGGACAGCTGCGCTCGAGGCAGGGCGATACGATGTGGCTCGCGGTGCGTTGGAACAAGCCGCCAAATCCCTGGATCCCGACCTGCGGTACAGGGCGCTGTACAATCTCGGACTCGCTGACCTGCTGTCGGCGGAGACCGACAGCACACGACGAGAGGAGCTGCTGGGGCAAGCAACCGACCGACTGCGTGAGGCTCTGCGATTGCAACCCTCCTCGGCACGAGCCAAATGGAATCTGGAGCTGGCCCTGCGGCGGCAGCCGCCGCCGTCCTCCGGTGGAGGAGGCGGCGGTGGTACCCCGCCGTCCGGGGGTCCGCCACCGCAGTCACCGCAGCCCTCCGGCGGAACCGAACCGCCCGGACAGGGACTCAGTCAAAGCCAGGCCGAACAGATCCTCAGCTCGATGGAGCGGCGGGAACGACAGACTCGCGAAGAGCAGCAACGCAGGCTTCGGGGCAGCTCTGCCGGAGGGGTTAAGGATTGGTAGCGGCTCTTCGGCTGATTGCACTCTTGCAAGCAGCTCCCGAGCTTCATGTGTCGGTCGACCAGGATCGCATCGCAGTCGGCGAGGAGATTCTGTTCACGATGCAGGCCGTGAGCCGCTCCACCGAGCCGATGGATCTCACGATCGCGCCGCTGAACGGATTCGAAATCGTGTCGCGAAGCGAGCGCACCGAGGTTTCGTTTTCAGCCGGCGCGACTCGCACCACGGTGCTGGAGATCCGCCTGAGGGCTCTTCGCCCCGGGCGTTGGCAGATCGGCCCGGCTCGCGCGACACAGGGAAAGGAGGTCGCTGAGGCAGACCCCATCATCGTCGATGTGGAGCCCAGCGCGGCCGCCGGTGCCCCGGCACTGAACCCCCGTTTGGACGCGCTGCTCGAGCGGGCGCCGCCTCCCCCACGGGGAAAGGCGGCTGTCGCCCTGATCGTGTCAGCCGAGAGCGTCACGGTCGGAGAACAAGTCGACGTCGTTACGGCGGCTTGGTTCCCCCGGGATCTTCGGTTGCAGCTCCGCCGGCCTCCAACGCTGCAGCCACCGGTCATCAATGGCGTGTGGAGCTATCCCCAATCAGCGCCCGCCGGCATTGCCGCCACGCGGAATATCGGGGGCAGCGCGTACGACTTGTTCGTGGCTCATCAGGTGGTGTTTCCGCTAGTGCCTGGGCCCACTCCGATCCCTGGCGCCATGCTGAAGTACAGCACTCCGCTTGCCCTCCAGTTTTTCAGCCAGGAAGAGCGGTTCGCGCTCTCCAGTCAACCGGAAACGCTGGTCGTGCGCCCGCTCCCGCGGTTCGGCAGACCGGCGGGCTATGGTGGGGCGGTAGCAGCACACCTCCGGCTCA
>DATADG010000329.1:0-14288 GCA_036258655.1 Gemmatimonadales bacterium
CCCGAGGGGCAGGCCGGCTCACAGCCTCGGCAGCCGAGACACGCATCGAGATGGTTCAGCAACGCAGTGTCGGCGGCATCCATTTCTTTGCGCTCGAGGGCACGCATCAGAACGATGCGCCCACGGGGGCTGTGGCCCTCATCTCCGGTTACGAGATAAGTAGGACAGGCAGGGAGACAGAACCCGCAGTGCACACAGGGATCGAGAGAGGAAAAGTCACCCATTGTCCGCTCCCTCTAGGGCGACGTTGAGACATTGACCCGGATCGAAGGTCCCCCGAAGCCGTCCCACAATCTTTCCGACGCCCTCCCGGTATGCCCCGAAGTGTCCCAGCGCCCGGCGCACCGGCCATGGCGCACGTTCGAGGGTCATGGGTATTTCGCGGGAGGCGGCAGCTCGGCGGAGCGCACGGAGGCGCTCCAGTGGAGCATCGCCGGTCCAGCGGATCATGCCCTGGCCGGCACCGGCGGAGACCAGTTTCTCGTCGAGATCGTGAGCCAGCAGATCAATGGCCTCGTCGACGCCATCGCCCAGGACGCCCAAACGCAGGGTAATGGGACCTCCCAGACAGCCGCGGGCGGCGACGCTCCAGAAGCCAGCGGTGCGATCGGCCGGCAGCACCACCCAGTTCAGATCACCGAAGGAGCCCAGCCGGCGCACGTCGGCCTGAACCGCCGCATCGGTGCCTACGAAGCGCGCTGCAAGAACCCAGTCAGCCTCCGCAGCGAGCGCAGGGGAAAGGAGCTCCAAAGCAGCCGGGAGCATATTGGCTTGCACCAGATCGCGTGCGGTCGAGGTCAGCGCGTCGCGGGGGCCTCGGGTAACGAGTGTGACATCGGCCCGGGGCAGGGCGCGGAGACGAAGATGTACTTCGGCGATGATGCCGAAGCCGCCAAAGCCGCCCACCTGAAGCTTGGTCAGATCATATCCCGCCACATTCTTTACCACCTTGCCCCCGGCATTGACCAGGCGGCCGTCGCCGGTGGCAACGCTGCACCCGAGCACGTGGTCCCGCACGGGCCCAAAACCATGGCGAAGCGGACCGGCTGTGGCAGTGGCTATCACCGATCCGATACTCCGCTCGGGCCGACCCGGAGGGTCGAGGGCCAGCCACATGCCGTAATCCGCAAGGCGCCGGCGAAGCGCCTCGAATGGTGTTCCTGCCTGTACCGTAGCCACTAGATCGGCAGGACTGACGGAGACCACCTGATCCAGTCCTCGGGTGCTCACTGCGAGGTCAGCTGGCGCGTCGGGTGAAAGCCAGGTGCCCCTCCCTTCAACCCGGATCTTCCAGCCCTCTTCATGGGCGAGACGGCACACGAGTGAGAGGGCGTCGGAGCTGTCCGGTGCAGCTCGCGGCACACCATGCTGATCTCGTTCCACCCCGGTCGTTCCGAGCAGGGCTCGGAGCCGCGTGAAGATGGGATCGCTCACCGGCGGGTGCTCGGAACCGCGGTCCACTCCCGGCAGGCATGGATCGGAACAACCTTGCCGGGATTGGCCAGCTCAGAAGGGTCGAAGGCGCGGCGTACTGCCCTCATTGCTGCCAAGGTGTCGGGATCAAAAATCCAGGGCATGTAGTCCAGTTTGTCGTTTCCCACTCCGTGCTCGCCTGTAATGCTGCCTCCGACGGCGACGCACGCGGCCATGATTTCGCGGCATGCCGCCCTGACTCGAGCGGCCACCTCCGGGTCTCTCCGGTCGAAGCTGATGTTGGGGTGGAGGTTGCCATCGCCGGCGTGGAACACGTTGCTGATGACCAGCCCGTACTCCCGGCGAATTCCCTCGATTTGATCCATGATCGCCGGCAGGACGGACCGGGGAACGACAGCATCCTGCACCGCAAGATCGGGGGCAATACGGCCCATCGCCCCGAAGGCCTTCTTGCGTCCCTGCCAGAGCCGCATTCGATCGTCCGGGCGAGATGCGCTACGCACCTCTCTTGCGCCATGCCCAGTCAGCAGCTCGAACACCAGCGCCGCCTCGGCCTCGACCGCGTCGGCCTGCCCGTCAAGCTCTACCAGGAGAATGGCTGCTGCGTCGGTTGGATACCCGGCAGCATATATAGACGCTTCCACGGCTGCTACACAGGCGCGGTCCATCATCTCCAATGCAGCGGGGACCACACCCGCCGCAATGATCGCAGACACGGCTTCGCTGGCCTCTCGGACAGAGGAAAAGTCGGCCAACAGCGTTCGCACGCTCTCCGGGATCCGCTCCAGCCGCACCGTAATCTCGGTAGCTATGCCGAACATCCCCTCACTACCTACAAACAGGCCCACCAGATCGGGGCCCCACGGCTCACCCTGGGACGAGCCCAGTCTCACCGTGGCCCCATCAGGGAGAACCACCTCGAGTGCCACAATGTGGTTGGTCGTAACCCCGTACTTTAGGCAGTGAGGCCCTCCAGCGTTCTCCGCGACATTGCCTCCGACCGTGCAGGCGGCCTGACTCGACGGATCGGGTACGTAGTGGAGGCCGAACGGCAGGACTGCTTCGGAGAGTCTGGCGTTGATGACACCCGGCTGCAGCACGGCACGGCGCTGGGCAGCATCGATCCGAAGTATCCGGTTCATTCGGGTGAGAGTGATGAGCACCGCGTCGGGATTGGCCAGCGCACCGCCAGAGAGGCCGGTTCCCGCTCCCCGCGCCACGAACGGCACCTGTACCAGGTGCAGCAAACGCACGATGTCGCGCACCTGCTCCGGGCTCTCCGGCATTACAACCACTCCGGGCAGAGATTCATGGGTCGGGAGCCCATCCATGGCATACGTGACCAACTCGGCTTTCCGATGACGCACCCAGCGGGCGCCCACGATCCGGCTCAACGCGGCAAGCAGCGACTGGTTCATGGACCGGTCAGGACATCCGGCATCCTGCCGCCCCTCCCGTTGCTGTGGGCCCGGCGACGTACCGTTATTCCATTTTCGATCGCTTCGATCACCGAAGGCAGCAGGCGAAGCAGGTGCTCGACGCGCCGGGCCGTTGAACGTTCAGCCAGCAGCCGCTGCTTCATCTCGAGATCGGACTCGACACTGCCGGCGATGTGAAACGAGAGAGTCTCCACGTCTTCCGGAAGTGTCACCTCCTCAGGAACGCTGTCGGTCAGCTCGCGTAAGCCCGTGAAGTAGCGCAGCGAGAGCTGGCGCAGGGCTTCAACCTCCTCGGCTCCGGGCTCGCTGCCCTTCTCGTCGTCGAAGGTCTGGACCATCGCTACCAAGTAGGGAAGGGACTCATTCAGCAGACTCGACAGAACGAACCGCTTGATGCCGACCACCACGATATTCGAGCGTCCGTCGGGCAGTTCCTGATTAACTCGCACCTCCGCAACGCAGCCTACCGCGCCTGGCTCCGGCACTCCCCCATCTTCCGATACGGGTGTCAGACCGAACCTGCGGTCGGCCGCAAGGCAGTCCGCGAGCATACGCCGGTACCGCGGCTCGAAGATGTGCAGTGGCAGCGGATTCCCCGGAAACAGCACGACGGAGAGTGGAAAGATGGGCAGCCGGAAGGGCATCTTGAAAGGTAGCGGGGCAGTGGGGCAGTCGGGCAGCGGGGCAGATGGGTCAATGCACGCTATCATGAGCAGCAAAGAAAGGGGCCGGTCACGGGTGACCGGCCCCTTCACGATGATCATTTAAGCTACTGCCGCCGCCCAGCCGCCAGTGCCTCCCTCTTCTACGCAGCGCCCCAAAACCCCCGGAGCGCTCTTACATCCGGCGAGTCGCGCAGCTTTTCGAAGGCGCGTTCGCGAATCTGCCGTATGCGCTCACGAGTGACCCCCAGCAGCGCTCCGATCTTTTCCAGCGTCAGGGCTTCGGACCCCTCCTCCAGCCCGTAGTAGAGCGACAAGATCTTTCGCTCGCGGGGAGTCAAATGGCGCTGAAAGATTCTATCGATGAACTCCCGCTGAAGCCGCACGTCGGTCATTTCTTCGATCTCGACACCACCCGTGCCTGCAACTCGCTCACCGAAGGTGCTGGCTCCCCGGTCCTGACGCTCGACTGGTGCGTCCAAGCTGACCTCGGTCGAGCTCATGCGGTGGGCCGATCGTATGTTGTCAACCGTATCGTTGAGCGCGACAGCGATCTCCTCGTCGGTGGGCTCGCGGCCAAGCTCCTGAGCCAGGAATCCCTTTGCTCTGGCCATGCGCACCAGTGCCGAGTTCTGATTCAGCGGAATACGGACACTGCGGGTCTGCTCCGCGAGCGCCTTGAGCACCGCCTGCCGAACCCACCACACCGCATAGGAAATGAATTTGACCCCATGATCAGGATCGAACTTTTTCACTGCTTTGAGCAGGCCCTCGTTACCAATCGCAACCAGCTCCGAGAGGTCCAGACCATGTCCCTGATACTTCTTCACGTATGAGATCACGAACCGGAGATTGGCGGTGACCAGCCGCTCCGCTGCTGCTTCATCGCCCGCAATCGCCCTGCGCGCCAGGCGCTTTTCTTCGTCGGGGTCCGAAATCATGGGGAGCTTCTGGATGTCGAGCAGATACTGGTCGAAGGCGCCGGAAGGAGCGGAGCGGGCAAACGGGCGGGCTTTCCCGGTGCGGACATGCGTCATAGACAACCCCGACAGAGGGAACGGGCGGTGTTTTTTGAAGCGAGAACCAGGCTACTGGCGAGATTTGGAGGAGCGAATATAGGAAGTGTTAGGAGTGCGGTCAAGCAAAAAATAGTTTCCACATCACAAAATGTTTGTAGCCAACAGGTTTGTTGGTTTGTCCACTACGACCCGAGCTACGTGGAAAACTTTGACCGCATTCTGGTGGTGTATGCTGCTGAAGCGTAAAGAGTTACGCCTTAATTGTGGGTTTGTGTGGGCTCTTGTGGAGGGCTTACCGCCATGAGGCCCAGTGCAATGTCTTCAGCTGTAACTGCGGTGGTCCACTGCTCACCTTCACGATGGATCTCGCCGAGTCTGGTGGGCAGCGCCATGTGAATGCGTCGACCGCGATTCTTCTTGTCCATTGCCATCCGTCGCAAGAGGGATTGCCGGCTTACTTCATCGCGCAGTTGGGTCGGAAGCCCTAACCTACCGAGCAGTTGTGCCACCCGGACGTGAAGTCCTTCCGACGCCACACCTATGCGCTCTGCAATCTCACACTCTGCGATTAGGCCAAGTGCGACCGCTTCCCCGTGCGTCAGCTCGTACCCGGATGTCTGTTCCAAGGCGTGAGCAACGGTGTGTCCGGCATTCAGGATTGCGCGACGCCCGGTCTCGAGCTCGTCCTCGTTTACCACCGCCGCTTTGATCTCTACGCTCCGGCGGACCAGGGCCGCAATCGCAATGGGATCACGCCGATGTAAAGCATCGGCGTGGGTCTCGATCCACGTGAAGTACGTGGCGTCGGCGATAAGACCATGCTTCACCGCTTCGGCCATGCCGCTGCGATATTCCCGTTCCGGCAACGTCGCGAGAGTTTCGGGATCGGCAATAACTCCCGCCGGCGGGTGGAAGGCGCCGATCAGGTTCTTGCCCTCAGGTACATTGATGCCGGTTTTCCCACCAACTGATGCATCGAGCATGGCGAGCAAGGTGGTTGGCACCAGGATGTAAGGAAGACCCCGCATATACGTGGCGGCGACAAACCCCGTGAGATCCCCAACAACACCACCACCCATTCCACAGAGTGCGCTATCTCTGCCGAACTCGCGGGCCAGCAATTCATCACTTAGGTGAGCCCAGTTTTCACGGCTCTTG
The DNA here is from genome assembly GCA_036258655.1 of Gemmatimonadales bacterium. GTDB lineage: Bacteria > Gemmatimonadota > Gemmatimonadetes > Gemmatimonadales > GWC2-71-9 > CAVVWJ01. Next base: position 5,713 of record DATADG010000329.1, read on the forward strand.
CTGCTCTCGCCCGCTGGAACTGTCAGCATCTCACCGGTCCATGTCAGCTGACCCAGCTTACCCTGCTGAAGCAGGTCGTGCACCGCAATATCTGTTATGGCCGCCACTCGACGGCCTGGGAGCAGCTCCCGAATTCTTTCGTTCAGGTGCGCGCCAATGCCGGGATCGACATAGACCGGGTACGTGGCCCGTGCGTGCTTTACGAGAATGGGATCAGACACCGAGCCTCTGGCGGCCGCGCACCCGACTACCAGGTACTGTCACCGATGCCGCTGCGATGATTCGCCAGACGTGCGAGCGTGAACAGCAGATCGGAGAGCCGGTTGAGGTACACGATAAACAGGGAAGCGACCTGACTCTCTCGCGCCAGGTGCACCACACTCCGCTCCGCCCGACGGCACACGGTGCGCGCATGGTGTAAGGCTACGGCCTTCGGGGTGCCCGCGGGGAGCACAAACGCTCTGAGCTGGGGAAGTTCGGTGTCTGCCTCATCAATCACCCGCTCCAATGCCGATACTCGGTTGGCAGGAAGTTCGGCCTTGCGCAACGCCTTGGCCACCGGTTCCGGGTCCGGAGCTGCCAGCTGCCCACCGATGGAGAACAAGTCTCGCTGGATGGCTTCGAGCAGGGTGTCCGAGAACTCCGTCGGCGCGGTGGCCCGAACCACGCCGAGGATCGAGTTCAGCTCGTCGACATCACCATAGGCCACCACGCGAGGGTGGTCTTTCGAGACTCGTCCACTGCCGAACAGGCCGGTGTCGCCCTGGTCTCCGCTGCGAGTGTAGATCTTCATGCAGGGATCCTCATCTCGTCGGCTGACAGGTGCGTGCACGACAATTGGCGGTCAATGTGCCGGGTCAAGCCGCGAGCGAAAGGGCGCGCCTGCGGTGGCGAGCACTGCGTCGAGATTAGATTAAGGGATTGTCCATACATAGCAGCCCTCAGGAGACCTCGGTGCAGCAGCACGAGCTCAAGGATATTTCGATAATCGGCGGTGGTCCGACCGGCCTCTTTGCGGCATTTTATGCCGGGATGAGAGGCGCGTCGGCGCGCATCATCGATGCTCTCCCTGCCCTTGGGGGGCAGCTTATGGCCTTGTATCCGGAGAAGTACATCTTCGACGTCGCCGGATTCCCCAAGATACTGGCGAAAGACCTGGTACGGGACATGGCTATTCAAGGACTACAATTCGGCGCTACCACACACCTGGGGGAGGTGGTCACCGGATTGCGGCGGGAAGAGAATGGTCAGGGCGAGCATTTCGTGCTGGAGACCTCCGAAGCCGACTATCCCTCGCGGACAATCATCATTGCAGCGGGGATCGGAGCGTTTGAGGCACGAAAGCTCGGTATTGAGGGAGAGGAACGCTACGAGGAGCGGGGACTCTACTTCAAGGTACTCGACCCCAAGCAGTTCGAAGGGAAGCGCGTGCTGCTTGTGGGAGGCGGTGACTCGGCCTTCGATTGGGCGGTGAATTTACAGGGCATTGCCAGGTCCATCATGCTGATCCACCGGCGAGAAGGGTTCCGGGCCCATCAGGCTACCATCAACCAGGTGCAGGAGCTTCACCGCTGCGGTAAATGCGAGCTGCGTACGTTCTGGGAAGTGAAGGCGTTGCACGGGAACGGCAAAGTCGAGGGCGTCACGATCTTCAACAACAAGACCAAGGAGGAGGAAACGTTTGCGGTGGATGCCGTGATTCCTCTCCTTGGGTTCCACTCCGATCTCGGCGCAATCAAGGCCTGGGGCCTCGACACCGAAAAGGCTGATATCAAAGTCGACCAGGTGATGTCCACCAACGTTCCCGGCATTTATGCCGCGGGAGACATTACCAGCTACCCGGGAAAGCTCAAGCTTATCGCCACCGGGGCCGCCGAGGCCTGCATTGCAGTAAACAACGCCGTGCACCGGATCAACCCCAAGATCAAGGTAAACCCGGGCCACTCATCCAACCTGGCAATCTTTGGCCAAAAGGACGACTAAGTAGCTGTCCCTGGCTCTATCTCCTTTCGCTCACGCTCCTCCCCATGTCCACTACAACACTGTCAATCGCAGCCATCATCGTGCGGCTTGGCTCCGCATGATGGTTGGCCAGTATGGAGAACATCAGCGGACCTCCAGCGCCACGCTCGATGTAACCGGACAGGGATTGGACCCGAGATATGCTGCCTGTCTTGGCACGTACTTTCCCCGAAAGCCCGGTGCCGAGAAAGCGGCTGCGGAGTGAGCCGACCAGTCCCGCCTGGGGGAGTCCGGCTGCGAACGTGTTGTACCTGGGATGCCGGCGCATATAGCGGAGCAGCTGAGTGAAAACTAGGGGACTGACGAGATTGCTGCTGGATAGACCGGAGCCATCACTCAAGGAGAACTGAGTAGAGTCCACCCGTACCGAATCGATCAAGAACCGCCGTGCGACCGCCAGACCTTCCGGCCAGGAGCCGCCCTTGCCGAACTGTTTGCCCAATTGCTTGAGCAGCATTTCCGCGAACCAGTTCTGACTCGTGTTCATGATCGGGAAGATCCAGTCGCGGAGCGGCCTCGATTCAACCTCTGCAAGGGGTGGCGAGGCGCGCATCCGGGCGTACAACAGGGAGTCAGTGGTCGAGCGGGAGGTGCCCAGCACTGCGATACCGGCATCTATGAGGCTCTTTCGCAACGCCTTCGCGGCATAGAGGTTGGGATCCGGCAAGGCAAAGGATTCCGTTCTTCGAGGATGATTGAGCTCTACGGTGCCCTCCGCCCAGATCCGCAGCGTGCCCGGCTGACGGAAAAACCGATCTCCCACATCCGATTCGCCTCCGGGAGCAACCGTTTGCGTGCGGTTCTCGAAATCGATGTCACCGAGGTCCGGGCTCAGGGTGATGACGGCAGGAGTCCCGACAGCGGGTCCTGGCTGCCAGTCGAAGTCAACGCTGTTGTCATTGAAGCCGAGTGCCGTGACCGGCGCGGCATACCACCAGTTCAGGTCGAACGATTCCCAGTTGGGGTGGATCAGAATCCGCTCGAAATAGCTGCCGTCGCCCACTATATCGCCCGCGATGCTCCGGATGCCCCGTGATCGCAGATGCTCGGCCAGTTGCCGAAAACGGGTAAACGGGTCCAGGTCGCAAACTCCAGCCGCAGTGCTGTCTAGGGCATAGCAGCGACGTCCCATGGTGGGATCCCCCCGGCCATAGAGGATCAGATCACTCTGAAGAACCCCGCCCAAAACGGGCCCACCGTAGACACTCGTCTTGACCCGCCAGTCTGATGGAAGCAGCGCCGCCGCAGCCGCGGCGACCACCAGCTTCGCATTACTCGCGGGAACAAACATCCGGCTGTGATTCTGGCCATATAGCAACTGACCGCTCTGATCTACGAGGGCGATTCCCCAGATCTGCCGATTGAAGGGAGCGGCATTGAGGCGGTTCTCGATCCTGCGGGCGAAACTTGTCTGAGCCAGGGCCGGAGAAACGGCAAGGATGGAAAGCACTAGGAGGAAAAGAAACTCCCAAGCCAACGCCGTCTTCAAACAGAGGTCCTTAATCATGTGGAATGCACCCGGGCATGCGTTCATGTCCGTCTGAGGGTTGACTACTCTTGGCACGGGCCGTGCGCACTGGATCATTTTTGCGCAGTTCCTGCGTGGCTGCACAGGGTCATCTGAAGAAAGAAGCGCAAAGAAGCGCAGGCAAAGCGCAGAATCAGGCTCAGGGTACATAGATTCCATGCTGATTTCCTAATCGTTGCCGCCGCCCAACGGCCCGCCGGACGACACCGCTGACTTATGAATGCTTGGTGTACGAATCGCGAGCGCAGCTCGGCTGGCAATCTGCCAGTGGCGATCCGGCGGGTCCGACCATTGGGTTCGCTCGGCTTCTTGTTGGGTTCGCAGCGAAACGGCCTTCGTGGTAGGCAGGTCGGTGGAGAGCCTGGGACCGCGCGATCGCCAATCCTAAACGAAGTAGCTGTGGCGAGTGGCAGAGTCTCGTCGTACGTAGGGGCCCGAGGCCGAATGCCGGCAGGAGAATCGTCTCATGACTTGGATCGGGCAGCGGAAACGCGGGTCGGAAGCCCCGCCGAAGTTGACTCTAGGGTGTAAGGCCGTCAAACTACCGGGCTTACGCAATGCCGTCAATCTGGTCCTGGTGAGCCGGTGTCGGGAGCATTTCCGGCCCGGGGCGCAGTTGCCTTCTCGAGAGCATGTGCCTCGCCTGCTCACCCACTTTGATTCCTTCGTCTTTCTTGGCAGCCAATGCGCATCATGACCCATTGTGGACGTGCGGTCTTCGTTGCGCTGACAATTGCGCTTCTTGGCCCAGACGGGCAGGCCCAGCAGCAATCCCAGCGTGTAGTCCGTAAGCTCAGCTTCGAAGGAAACCGCGCCATCAGCGACGAGCTGCTGGCTGCCGCTATTTCGACAACCAACTCCAGCTGGTTTGCCCGCGCCTTCTTCTTTCGGGCGCTGGGTCTCGGCGCCAAACGATACTTCGACGAGGAGGAGTTCCGCCGCGATGTGGTGCGGCTGGATGTGCTCTACAAGCGCAGCGGCTACCCGGATGCCGTCGTCGATACCATCGTGCGGCGCGACCCGGCTGACGTGTATGTGACCTTCAGGATTACCGAAGGCGAACCAATCAGGGTCACCTCGCTCGTGGTCACTGGCCTGGACTCGCTGCCACTGCGGTTGCGCCGTGGAGTGCTCCTCGACCTTCCGCTTCAGGAAGGTGATCCGTTTAACCGCTTCAACATGCAGGCCAGCGCCGATTCGATCACCCGGCGACTGCGAGATCGAGGCTACCCATCGGCCGGAGTTTTCACTGCATTCGAATCCAATCGAGAAACCAAGACGGCCGAGGTGACGCTCGAAGCCGAGCCCGACGGCAGAGCGGTCATCGGACGCCTCGAGGTGGTTGGCGCGAACAGGGTCGACACCGGGGTGGTGGGGGAACTCCTGGTTGCCAGGCCTGGCCGCCGCTACTCGCAGGAGGAGCTGTTCGAGAGCCAGCGTAACCTATATGAGTCTGACTTGTTCCGCTTTGCCACCGTGAACATCGACTCGGCAGCGTATCGCCCAGGCGATACGACCGTGCCGCTGATCGTACAAGTCAACGAGAGTAAGCCGCGCCGGATCCGGGGGGGTCTCGGGTATGCGACGTACGACTGCTTCCGTGGCTCGCTTGGCTGGACGACACGTGATTTCCTGGGCGCCGGCCGGATTCTCGATCTCACCAGCCGGGTGTCCAAGGTGGGCCTGGGGGATCCCGTTGATTGGGGGCTGGACCGGAATATCTGCGAAACCTCACGGTTCGATTCGGTTGGCTCGGCCAAGGTGAACTATTATCTCGGCGCCTCGGTCCGCCGGCCTGCTTTTCTATCTCCCAACAATGCCATCACCGTCTCGGTGTTTACCGAGCGCCGCTCTGAGTTCAAGGTGTACCTGCGTCAGGAAACCGGCGCCAGCGTGGCGCTCACCCGGACCACACCTCGGAGGCGGAACCCGCTCTCGCTCACGTACACCGTATCGTACGGCAGAACCGAAGCCACTGCCCTGAGCTTTTGCTCGGTGTTTGGCGCCTGTACCGCCGACGTGGTGAGTCCATTACGGCAAAGGCTGGTGTTGGCCACGATTACGGCACTGGGAACTTTCGCCCGGGTGAACAGTCCCCTCGATCCTACCCGGGGCTCCGTGAGGACAGTGGAGCTAACGCATAGTTCCAAGTACATCGGGTCCTCGAGTCTCCAGCAGTTCACCCGGGTCGCGGGGGGGATCTCCTGGTACCGGCCTATTTCTCGGGACGTGGTGCTGAGCTGGCGGGTTCGGGGAGGGGTGATCTTTTCTCCGACTCTGGATGTCGGCACGGCTTCCGGCGCTTTCGTGCCGCCAGACCAACGCTTCTATGCCGGCGGGCCGAATGATGTTCGTGGATTCGAGCGCAACGAGCTGGGTCCGGTGGTGTACGTCGTTCCCAGCGGATTCGCTGACGTTCCGGACTCGGTTCGGGTGGCTGCCACCGGTGGCAACACCATGCTCGTGGGGAACGTCGAGCTGCGTGTGCCGTCACCCATCTTCAGCTCCCGCTTTCGGCTGGCTGCGTTTGTCGATGCCGGTGGACTATGGCAGCGACAGGGCCCGCAATCGAGCCGAGTTGTCCGGGTGACGCCCGGCGTCGGAATACGAGTTGCAACGCCACTCGGGCCAGCCCGACTCGACCTGGCCTATAACCCCTACAAGCTGCAGCCGGGCACTCTGTTTGAAGCGGACCCTTCCGGTGCGCTGACGCCGGTTCCCGGGCAGAACGAGTACGTACTGTCACGTGATCGCAAGTACGTCCTCCATATAGCCGTCGGGCAGCCGTTCTGATGCGCCGTCGTCTCGCACGATTCGTCTTCGTGTTCGTGGTCGGAACCGTTGCAATGGTGCTCGGTGTTGTCACGTCCATGACCCTGACGCCCCCGGGACGTGATCTGCTGGCCCGCACCGTCTCCCGGATGCTCGACCGCATCGTCACCGGCACAGTACGCGTGGGAGCCATCTCAGGATCATTTCTGTACGACCTCACCCTGGAGAATCTGGTGGTGCGGGATACCGCCGGCGCGCTGCTGGCGGACCTGCCCCGCGCCCGGGTGACCTACCGTCTGCCCAGTCTCCTTGCCGGCCAGGTTGTGCTCAGCGGTATGCAACTGGAGCGTCCGACGATTCAGCTCATCAAGCACCGCAATGGCCGAATGAATTACGAGGAGGTGCTTGGCATCGGCAAAGGTTCCAAAGGGGGGAGATCACCCCTGGTCGAGTTTCACAACGTGCGCATGACCGCCGGAACCCTTCGCATCGCCCTGCCCTGGAATCCTCCCAAGACGGCGCTCACTGAATTCGCCGTCGACTCTGCGCTCCAGGCGGAGCGGGCCAAGCCTGGGCGGCTGATCGAAGACACTCCCGAAGGACGGCGGCGTGTCATTCTTCTTGCCGATCTCGCGACCCGGATCTCCCGGCTGCAGATCGCGACCCCGGACCGGAAGCCATTCACCATTGACCTCGATTCACTGGCCACCCGGGTGAACGATCCGGGAGTGACGCTCACCAATGCCGTTGGGCGGGTCCGGATCCGCGGAGACAGTGCGGTGTTCAGCTTGTCTCGCGGCGCGCTGCCCGACACTCGGTTTTCCGGGGGCGGGGCGGTTACCTGGCCCAGGGATACGGTGCTCTTCGATTTCCAGGTGATCGCGTCGCAAGTGAACCTGGAAGACCTCCGATGGGTGTCGCCGAAATTCCCGGCCATGGCCGGCCGGGGCGTGCTCGCGGCACGGTCGGAAACCGGGGCGAGAACGGCCTACGATATCCGCGACCTGGAGCTGCGCGGGGTCTTGGGGCAAGTCTCCGGGGAGCTGGTCACGATCACCGACAAGCGGCGCGGTCTCGGCGTTCGCGATATGAGCCTTCGGCTCGCAAACCTGGATCTGGACGCGGTACGGCCGTACCTCGACACTCTGCCTTTCGCCGGCCGAGTAACCGGGAAGCTCGCCGGATCAGGCTTTCTGAACGCGCTGGACCTGAGTTTGGAGTGGGCTTACTCCGATGCCAGCATCCCGGGCAACCCGCTGAGCACCATCGCTGGTGAAGGAGGTATCAGTACGTCCCGAGACAGCGGACTGATCTTCACGAACTTCGGGGTCCGGCAATCGAACATCGATCTCCAGACCGTGCGGCGACTCGCTCCGGCAGTGATACTACCGGGTAGGCTCACTGCGGTCGGCACGCTCAACGGCCCCCTCCGCAACGTGGTGTTCACCGGGATCGCTCAGCATCAGGATCTCGACCTGCCGCCCAGCCAACTCGAGGGCACTGTGCACCTCGACACCCGTTTCGATGTGCTGGGACTGAACACGGATGTCGAGCTCGACCCGCTCTCCTTCATTGGAATTCGTCGGGCCTTTCCTTCCATGAAGACCCGGGGCGAGGTCCGCGGCCGATTCCGGAGTCAAGGCACGCTCGAACGGCTCTCTGTTGATCTATCACTCTCCGGGCAGATTGGCACAATCGACGCGGAGGGTTATGCCACACTCCGGCCACCACGCTGGGGCGCGGAGGATCTCCGACTTCGATTCAGTGACCTGGATCTGGCTGCTCTTACGGGCCGCGAGATACCATCGCGGCTCAACGGGGAGTTGTCCGCCACTGGAAGGATAGACCCGGTCGATGCGCCCGAGGGTGAGCTTCGTCTCGCGCTCGCCACCAGCCGGGTGCGCGAGTGGACTCTCGACAGCGTCAATGTCGCCGCCGGTCTGCACGACAGCGTTATTCGCCTTGATACAGCATATGCGGTCTGGAAGGGGGCCCGGGTCGGCGGCTCCGGCACGCTGGGTTGGACCGCACCGCACGGAGGGCGGATGGCGTTCACACTGGCCGCGGATAGCCTCATCGCCTTCGATTCACTGCTCCTTGCGGTCACCGGCCAAACCCGCGGGAACTCTCCTGATAGTCGGCCGCTCGAAGGAATCGCTCACGGCAACGTTCAATTGGCCGGAAGTCTCGATACACTTGAAATGACCGGTGATCTCCTGGTGCAGGACCTGGAATGGCAACGTCTCCGGGCACC
>DATADG010000330.1:0-1587 GCA_036258655.1 Gemmatimonadales bacterium
CACCATGTTGCCGGTGGGCGTCTCGACCGGGAGCCCCACGCCGATCGCCGCGGCCATGGGCTCCGCCACCATCAGCACCTGCTTCGCTCCTGCGGTCTCCGCCGAGTCGCGGACCGCGCGACGCTCCACTTCGGTGATCCCCGAGGGCACGCAGACGATGACCTTGGGTTTCACTCGGAAGACATGTTTGTCGATGATGGTTTTCAAGAAGTACCGGAGCATCTTCTCGGTCACGTCGAAGTCGGCGATCACGCCATCCTTCAGCGGGCGCACCGCGAGAATTCCATCCGGCGTCCGGCCCAGCATGCGCTTCGCCTCGAGGCCGATGCCCTTGATCTTCCCGGTACTCTTCTCGATCGCAACAACGGAAGGCTCGTTCAGCACAATGCCCTCACCCTTGACGTACACAAGAGTGTTGGCAGTGCCCAGGTCCACCGCGATTTCGTTCGCGGGGAGCCAGGACATCAGATTCAGGGCGGGAACTTTCATCAAGGCGCCGCTAGGCACATGGCTGCTGAAGGTAAATGGACCGTTCTGGCTCTGAAAGTCAGCGGGCCGTTCCCGCTTCCCCGCTGTCCCGCTTACGACCCACTACTGCCGAATCCGCCACTGCCCCGGGACGTTGGTGGCAAGGCATCGACCGCGCGGAAGCTGACCCGTTCTACCCGGGCAACGATCATCTGGGCGATGCGCATCCCTCGCGTGACCCGGAACGCATCGGTGCCCAGGTTCACCAGTGCCACCATCACCTCACCCCGGTAGTCACTGTCGATCGTAGCCGGAGTGTTGGGCAGCGTGATCCCGTGGCGGAGCGCCAGGCCGGAGCGGGGCCGCAGCTGGCACTCGTAGCCGTCAGGTACTGCTATGCTGAACCCGGTCCGAAACAGCCTTCGCTCCAATGGAGCCAGCTCACCATCTTCGGCGCTGGCCAGGTCATACCCCGCGGATCCCGGCGTGGCCGGTGCTGGCAGCGGCAGATCCCCAGCATGAGGCAGGCGGGAGAGCAGCACCTCAATGGCGCCCTCCGGCCGGGACTGCTCAGACAACGGTGTTGACGTCGGTCAGAGGAAGGCGAAAGGCGTCGGCGACCCCTGGATACACCACCTTCCCTTCCACGACATTCAGACCTAGCCGTAGAGAAGGGTCCGACTTGCACGCTGCACGCCAGCCTAGCTTTGCGAGCTTAAGTCCGTATGGCAGCGTAGCATTGGTGAGGGCGAGGGTGGACGTCCGGGGAACTCCGCCAGGCATATTTGCGACGGCGTAGTGCAGAATGCCGTCGACGAAGTAGGTGGGGTTCTCGTGGGTCGTCGGCTTGATGGTCTCGACACAGCCGCCCTGGTCTACGGCGACGTCCACAATCACCGACCCGGGCTTCATGAGCTTGAGGTCAGCCCGCTTGATGAGATGAGGCGCCTTGGCGCCCGGGAGGAGCACCGCCCCGACCACCAGGTCGGCCCTCCGGATCGCGTCCAGAATGTTGTGGCGGTTGGAATAGACGGTATCGACGTTCGCCGGCAGCACATCGCCGAGATACCGGAGCCGGTCGAGAGAGATGTCAAGAATGGTGACGTGGGCGCCGAGGCC
>DATADG010000331.1:0-2970 GCA_036258655.1 Gemmatimonadales bacterium
GACGTGCCAGGAGTGATTGACCGGCGGGGCCAGGGCGAGCCGAGTCTTTCCGACGATCTGAACCCAGCGGTGCAGAGTCGCCTGGGTATCCTGCCACTCGGCGAGAGGGAGTGTGGGCCAGACGGCCTGGCGTTGTGGAGAAACGAGCGCGCTGATGGAGGTGGTCACACCTGAGCTTTCACCCGGAACCCGTACCCGTCAAGCCACCTACCTGAGGCTGCGTCAACGTTGCCTTTCAGAGCCAGCGACATTACTCTGAGCAAACCCTCCGGCAAACCCTGCCATGATCTCAGATGTAGACCGAGCGGCCCGATAGTAGGGGTCAAGTATGCAGCGTACTCTTTCCACTCCAGACTTCCAGGCGATCTTCGACGCTGCCCCAGGAAACTATCTGCTACTCGATCCCGAGCTCACCATTGTAGGCGTGAACCAGTGCTATCTCTCTGCCACGATGACTCGGCGCGAGGAAATTGTCGGGCGAGGACTCTTCCAGGTCTTTCCCGATAACCCGGAGGATCCCAACGCCGATGGGGTGCGCAATCTGCGCGCTTCCCTGCAGCGGGTGCTCACCGGCAAGCGTCCCGACCGGATGCCGGTGCAGAAATACGACATTCAGCGACCCGAAAGAGAGGGCGGTGGGTTCGAGGAGCGCTACTGGAGCCCGCTGAATACCCCGGTACTCGGTGAGGACGGCGAGGTGCGGTATATCATCCACTGGGTCGAGGATGTGACCGAGTTCGTCCGCCTCAAGCGGCAGATGCTGGAACAGAACCTCCGCCAGGAGGAGATCGATACCCGAGCCGCGAACCTCGAGGCGGAAGTGTATCTGCGCGGTGAAGCGATCGAGGCGCACCGGCAACTCGCCGAAACCGTCAGGCACTATCAGTTTCTTGCTGATGTTGTCCCCGAGCTCATCTGGACCGCAGACTCGAGTGGAGCGGCCGACTACTTTAACGGCCGCTGGTTCGAGTTTACTCGTCTGCAACGCGAAAGGCTCCTTCGGGATGGCTGGCAGCAGCTGCTCCATCCCGAGGATCGGGCTCGGAGCCTGGAGCTGTGGACGGAGGCCCTCAGAACCGGTCAAAAATATCAGGTCCAGCATCGACTTCGATCCCACGATGGGACCTACCGGTGGCTGCTCACCACGGCGCTACCGTATCGGGATGCCGAAGGCAGGGTCCTCAAATGGTTCGGCAGTTCCACAGACATCCACGACAAGGTCATGGCTGATGAGCGGCTGCAGCAGGCACAACGGCTACAGGCGGTGGGGCAGCTCGCGGGAGGGGTAGCCCACGAAGTCAACAATATGATGACGATCGTGATCGGCTCTGGAGATTTCGCGCTTCAGGGGCTGGGGTCAGACCATCCCCAGCGACCCGAAGTGGAGGAGATGGTCAAGGCTGCCAACCGAGCCGCTGAAGTGACCCGGCAACTCCTGGCGTATAGCCGCCAGCAGGTTTTCCGTGTCACGGTCCTGAATCTGAACGAGGTCGTGCTCGACCTCACACCCGCGCTGAATCGGCTCATCGGCTCGGACCGTCAACTCGCCGTCCGACATGCGCCCGGCGACGTATGGGTCCGTGCCGATCGCAGCCAGCTCGAGCAGGTACTAATCAACCTCGTGGCGAACGCACGCGACGCCACCCCGACGGACGGGCTTGTCAGTATCGAGACGGGAATAGTGGACCTCGACCGCGAGCAGCTCCGCAAACATCACAGCGAAGAGATCCCCCCTGGCCCCTTCGTGCGGCTCGCCGTGCGGGACAACGGCGTCGGGATGACACCCGAAATAGCCGCCCGGGTGTTCGAGCCTTTCTTCACCACCAAGCCTCCCGGCCAAGGTACAGGCCTCGGGCTCTCCATGGTCTACGGAATCGTGAAGCAGAGCGGCGGAATCGCCGAAGTCCTGAGCAAACCGGGTGAGGGCACCGTGTTCGCGCTGTACCTCCCTGCAGTCAGCGAGGAAGTAGAAGCGGAGCCGCTGGTGGCCAGCAACGTCCGAGGAACCGGGCAGCAGATCCTGGTGGTCGAAGACGATCCTCAGGTGCGGGCCGTTGCCCGGCGGGCTCTGCAGAGTGCGGGATACGCAGTGTACGAGGCGATTACCGGGTTGGCCGCCATCAACTTCATGGCTGTCCATCCGAGGGAAATCGATCTCGTTGTGAGCGACGTCGTAATGCCCGGGATGAATGGGCGGGAGCTGGCGGACCAGCTCCAAGGGACGCACCCCGATCTGCCGATTCTTTTTGTCTCGGGCTACCCGGGAGCAGAGATCGAGCGGCGCGGACTGTGCGTTGAAGGTGCTGCCTTCATTCCCAAGCCCTTCGCACCAGATGCCCTGATCAGGGCAGTGAATGAGGCGCTAACCCGAAAACTGAGCTCACCCCGGCTGTCTTGAGCTAATCGACAGGACTGGGTGAATGAGCTCACGATGGGCCCTCTGGGATTCGAACCCAGGACCTACGGATTATGAGTCCGCTGCTCTAACCGACTGAGCTAAGGGCCCCGCCACTAAGATAGCAAGAGACCAACCGCATCCCAGAGGATACGGTTGGTCGCTGATGACGCTACGCTCTGCGCTGCTTAATTCACCGTAAAGGTCTCGCTGAACAGGTACGGCTCCGGGCCGTGGGGCTGGTGCGATGGTAGATCATCCGTCAACGCCCGCAGCTGATAGCGCCCCTCCTCCTCTACCCGAATGACGAGCTCCGCCACGCCATTCTCGGTGTTCTCGAAACGCTCGCCCCGCAGATACGTGTTTGTCGGATGGTCCTCACCCTCCTGGAACAGATCCAGATAGATGAACACACCAGAAAGCGGGACGATGTTGCCGGACGCATCCACCAGCGCAACACGCACGGTGAACTCCTGCCCGTCGCCAACCTGGCTCGGAGGCGTGATCAGATAGATCAGGCGGTCCACATCCGCGTCGCTGGGCCCGCCACCACCGGAACCGTCGTCTCCTCCACC
>DATADG010000332.1:0-10806 GCA_036258655.1 Gemmatimonadales bacterium
AACAGGTCGCTGGGACTTTCGATCGGCGTTCCGGTCTCATCCTTGAGCAGATACCGCTTCTCGAGGACCGTGATCGCATTGGGCGAAAGTCGGAGCGCGTCCCGTGGGGTGGACGATTTCATGGAACTCCCCGCATGATAGGGTATTATCTCAGGGGCCAGCGTATGGCTCAGCGGTGACCACTCGCGCTGCAGCACCGACCCAGTACCAACCAGCGTGTCCCGCCGAAGCGGAAGGCCAAGCTAGGACCGCAACCCGAGTGAGACAATACCACGAAAAATGCACGTCATCACGTGCAATCCTGCTTTTCACATCACAAATATAAGTGGAATGTAGACAAGTGGATGACGTGAATTTCTGGGGATAGTGCGACTAGGGACAGCCGAGAGAAAGCGAGGATGGAGAGTCCGAATTTATCTCACCGAGGAGGTCAGCAAGGGGTAACGTCCAGAGCGATGTGCTCGTGCCTCCTCGACATAGTGAGCCCAAGTAGCAGCGATTCGGTCGGCCAATCCAGGGTCCACCTGGCGGACGATTCGACCGGGAACTCCCATGACCAGCGATCGGGCCGGCACCTGCATGTTTTCCGGCACCACCGCTCCTGCTGCAACTACACTGCCCGTGCCGATCGTTACGCCGTTGAGCAGGACACTGCCCATCCCGATAAGGCAGTCGTCACCAACAGTGCAGCCGTGAAGAATCACACGGTGGCCCACTCCGACTCGCTGTCCGACCGTGCAGGGCACGCCTTCATCCACGTGTACAACGCTCCCGTCCTGAATGTTCGATTGCGCACCGATGACGATAGGCGCCATATCGCCCCTGAGCACGGCGTTATACCAGACGCTTGCATCTTCGCCCAGGGTGACATCGCCCATGACCGCGGCGGTCGGCGCGACAAACGCCGAAGGATGAATGTTTGGCATTATGACGCCTTACTGAGTCGGCGCCGGCGGGAACAGCATTTGGGTCCAGGCTTCCACCGGGGCTCCGTCCTTCAGGGCAGGATGCCAGGTGACCGTCCACACGAAGTTGCGAACCGCACGTTCGAAGGCAGGGTCGTTGCTGGGGCGAAGCCGCATGATGTCCACCGTCCTTCCTTCGGACGAGACCTTAACCCAGAGGAGTGAGGGATTGGGCGAGGCCTGGGCATCTGCTGGTACTGGCACGAACGGGGCATTCACCGGCTTCGGACGTTCATCGAAGCACGATCCATCTGCGTTGTAGCCTGGACCGGGATCACAGCCGGTCGTTGTGCGTCGCGTCTCGCTGCGTGCCGGCACCGGCGCCCCCATAGGGGTTAACTGCGGAGTCAGCTCTTGAATCTGGCCCGGCCGGATGACGATGGTATCGGAGTAGAAGTTGTATTTAGGGGCCGAAATGGCCAGTGCATGCGGCCCCGGCGGAAGTCTGGTGAGGGCTTGCGTGATGGGCTGCTCATCGATCAGGACGGTCGATCCCCGAGGAAGGCCTACCAGTCGTATGCCGCCGCTATCTACAGCACCTGTGATCTCGGGTGACGCCGGTTCGGCCGGCACCGTATCCCGTGCCGTGCTCCTAGCAGCCGAGTCAGCCGACGGAGTGACAGCAGGCAGCGGCAGGGTCGAATCGCGCGCTGGCGCAGACGGTGGCGATCCAGTAACGCTGTCTCCGGGCGGAACCATCGTGCGAGGCGGTGTCGCTGAATCGGCTGACGGATCGGTGGCCACCCTTCCGGGAGCAAAGCCCTGTGAGGTGTAGTAGTAAAACGCGCCGCCCAACCCTCCGAGTACCGCCAGCAGTACCCAGAGCCAGGACCAGGAGGAGGTCGCGGGCCGCATCGCCAGCGAGCGGTCGGCGACACGCCTGGGTACCTCCCGCCGCTCACGGGGGGTGAGCCGCCGGTTGACGAGCGGGGAATCGAGGGGCGTCGTCGGTTGGCTCACGATCGGGGGCAGTCCTCCGGCCCCGACCAGGGAGGCACCGGCGCCGGCCCCGACCGCCGCCGGCGCCATTGTAGCCACGCTGCTCCGGATTGCTCCCGGGGCAGCAATGGGTTGACCCTGCAAGGACGCGATGAGCTCTTCGCAACTCTGGAACCGATCGAACGGATCCTTCATCAACATGCGCTTGATCACCTCGAAGAGCCGCCGCTCATCCGCAGTGACCAGGCTGGGTGTTGGAATCGGCTCGGTAATGTGCTTGTAGCCGATAGAGAAGCTGTCTTCCCCATCGTAGGGCACGGATCCGGTGAGGCACTGGTATGCTACGATGCCGAGGCTGTAGATGTCACTTCGGCCGTCGATGGGTTGTGCCCGTGCCTGCTCCGGGCTCATGTAATGTGGGGTTCCGATCGACATCCCAGTGCCGGTCAGCTTCTGCCCGGAGGCTGCTTTGGCAATGCCAAAATCAGTGAGTACGCTGTGGCCGAACTCGTCGAACATGATGTTATCCGGCTTGATATCGCGGTGGACGATACCTCGTTGGGCGGCATAGCCCAGCGCACTTCCGGCCTCCAGCAGCAACCGGCGGATCTCCGGCGGGGTGAGCTTCTTTCGATGACCCAGCAGAGTGGAAAGCGACCCACCGCGCAGGTACTTCATGACGAAATAAATCACCCGCCCTGAGCGACCGACCCGGTAAATAGCGATGATGTTGGGGTGCTCGAGCTGGGCGGCGGTGCGGGCCTCCCGCTGAAAACGCTCCACGAATTCCGTGTCGAAGGCCAGCGAGAATGGCAGGACTTTGACCGCCACCTCACGCTCGAGCTGGCGGTCCTTGGCGCGGTACACCATCGCCATACCGCCCCGACCGAGCTCTTCGATAATCTCGTATTCGGCAGCCAGCGACTCCCGGACGAGATCCAGCTCCTGCAGCACGCCAGTCGCAATGGCGTGAACAGGAGTGGTTGCCATGAGGTCGAGACCACAGGAGGGACAGAACTTCGATTTACCGGTGATTTCGCTGCCACAGCGGGAGCAGAACATTCGCGCAAGCTACCTGCCTGCCTCGCTGAGTCAAGCGGAACGCATGGCGTATCGCGAGACGGATTGCGAAAGACGGGAAGCGGGTAAGCGGGCCAGCGGGTAGGTACTTACAAGATCCAAGTAATTTCGGGGCCGTTCCCAGAACATCCCCAGGCGTGGCCAGTCGGCAGACGAAACAAGATGCTGACCCGCGGCCCCGCCGGCTCGCTGCCCCACTCCACTGGCACGTAGAATGCAGCCAAACTTGAGCAGGTGTTCCAGTCCCCTGCCTGCGAACGCCCCTCCCCGACCGATCCCTGGAGAGCTTGTGGTTCCGTATCACACGATTGCCTTCAGCCAGCAAAAGCTTCGGGCCGCCCTTCGCCGTGCGGCGGGCCAGGAACCTACCTTCAACTACGGGTTCGTGGTGCACTCCCGCCGGCAGAACGAGCGTCCCACACTCGGGCTGATCACGCTCCACGGAGAGAGCCTGGCCTTCAATGAACGCTTGCTCAAATCTTTGGAGGGGCTTCCGCTATGGCTGTTCGGTCATGCGCGGATCACCTTGGTACCGGGCGCGGCGATTACCCCGCCGGAGGGGGGGCGCACAAAGCAGGCGGATCGTCCGCTGGCTTCCATGCTGATGAACATTGCAACCTTTGATACCAGTACCGGCGTCACTCAGCACCTGGTTCAGGTGGAGGCGGTGGTCAAGGCTGAAAGCCTGGTCCAGCCACTACTGATCCTGACGCCCTCCCGACCGTCCGCGTGGCCGATGTAGGCTGGACGGCGAGGCCGCCCCTCTGCCCCGCCTAATCCTGCTTCTTCTCCTCGACCACGCGGAACTCCTGAGTTCGCCGATCCTTACGTCCGCCGGCATCCACCACCACCAACTCCAGCACGTACTCACCCGGTTTGAGCCGGCTCAACTGTAGAGTGCGATGGGTGTTCACGTGGGGCGTAGTCGCCTGCTCCTCGAACTTGAGTCGAATGGCAGCACCTCCACCTCCGAAGATCTTGCGGAAGAGCCCGCCGCTGGACCCCTTCTTCTTGACCGCGAGCTCGACGGTGTAGGGCGTCGGCCGTAGCCCGTCGATCTCATAATACAGCTCCATCTCCTCGCTCCGTTTGTAGGTTCGAAGCGGATTGAACAGCACGGTGTCGATCGGGGTGCGACGCCACGTCAGGTTGGTACTCCGGCTTCCCAGCACCAGGTCGCTCAGGCTCAGCCCAGACCGCGCAATTGGTCCGACTCTCACACTGTCGCGCGGGAGCGTGACTCCGGCGGCCTCTCCCTGCTGCAACGCAAGACGATATTGGAGCGTGCCGGGACGAACAGTGGTGCTTACTCGTCCCACCAGGTGCTCCTGCGGTGGCACCGGCGCAGGCGCGACAAAATGGCGGGTCGTGTCGAGCGACGCCACGACGTGCCCTTGCGTGTTAGTGGCAACGAACCGAAGTCGGATGCTATACAGATATCCTCTGGTCACTGTCACCGGCTCGAGGCTGGAGCCGGCAATGGCATACGCGATCTGTACCTGGGGGCCGGCTGAGTCGCGGCCTACCGCAAGCACCTCCGAATGCGCCTTCAACTCCTCGGGGAAACGCAGCTCATAGCTATCGCTCGTGGTGCCGAGGGCAATGCTCTCCTGTCCGACCCGCCGCTCCTGGCTCTGATATCGTCCCGTGCTCATTCGACCTGCGCCTTGGAGTCGGCGGTAAATGGGAGAGAGCTGCTCCCGTGACAGCATGAGCTGCTCAGCCATGGCGTTGTCTGCGGCCCCGTCACCCCCTTGTAGCTGCACCGCATCGCTGAAACCCAACACGTCGAACAGGCTCTCGACCAGCTTGAAATCCTGAACATCGTCCCGTGCGATGAAATGGAAAATCAGGTCGCCATCCGGTCTGCTGTAATGCCAGGACTCGTTGGGATCGAGACCGGGAGCAGCATACGTAGCCCGACTCGAGGGTTCGCCATGCCGGATGTAGATGACTCCGCGGTCATCGAAATCCCGGCTTCCGGACCGGTAACGCTCGACGATGTCATAGAAACGTCGATTAGACACCAGCTGGAAGTTCTTGCGGGCGTAGAACAGCCGGCGGTAATGCTCGCGCAGACGTTCGCCGTCTGTTCGCAGTTCGAGTCGATCACGCTGCGTCCAGAACCGCTTGAGGAACTCAGCTCTGCGGTTGCTGCGATGGCGGTCAAACTCCCGCAGCACGCTGTCGGAGGATATCGTGGCCAGGTCAGCCCGATAGCCTGCGACGGTCACTGGATCGTCGAAGGCTGCGCCTTGAAAGTAGGCAGAAGTACCATCGAACCTCCCGAGAAGGAACTGGGTTCTCGCCAGCTCCAGCAATGCGAGACCTCTATTGGAACTGTGCTGGAGGTACCCGGTAAACGCTGCCAGAGCGGAGTCGCCATCACCGACTTCTCGCTCGACGCGGCCTCGGGCAAGGAGCACCTCGGGGTCACTGCCAGCGGTCGTGTGCCCGGCGCGACGAAGCGCCTCCAGTGCCACACCCAGTTTGATATTGACCCGCTGCCGGAGCGCGGTGTTCGCGAGATCCACCAGTCCCTGTACGAAGGACGGATCGACCTCTGCCGACTTCGCGAAGGCCACCGCCGAGCGGGTAAGCGCGTCCTTCCCCAGCATGGTCTTGAAACCGGTGATGAAGGAGACCTGGGAGTCTCCGACGCCGTATTCCGCCAGCCCCATACCGTACCACGCGTATGGCCATGAGGGTTGCAGGTCGATGGCCCACTGGAACTCCGAAGCCGCGTCGTCGTAATGCGCCTGTCCGCCCAGATCGCCAAGACGCAACGACAGAAAGCCCAGCTTCAGGTGGAGCAGGGCGTTGCTGCGGTCCGCCTTGGCTGAATCGATGAGACGCTTTTCGAGGAGAAGAAGACTGTTGGAGTCCGAAATGGAGGCGAGCGAATCACGAAATCGTAGCAGCGTGGCTCGGTCGGCCTGATCCTGCGCGTCCATCACCACGGGAGCCAGCGAGAGTAGCGCGGCAATGAGAGGAACACGAACGTGTGGACCGTGGACTCGTGTCAGCAGGTGGTGAAACATGAGCGTACCTCGTTACTACCACTCTAGGGATCGACACTCCGCGTTGGGCTTGCGCCGGGAGACTCGCGGAGGGATGTAGGCGAGTTCGCCTTAGGAGACGCCCCTGCTGGCCCTTGGCCCACAGCTGCGCTGTCCTGGTGGTGGGCGCGATCCCGAAGGAATTGTCGGATTCCGTCGAAAACGCCCTGGGCGTAGAGCCGCTGCCCCCGTGCAGACCGGAGCGCTGCTTCGCGGTCCGGAAGGATCAGGAACATGCCCTCGCAGACGACTGACGGCATCCAGGTAGCCCGCGCCACCGCCAGATCCCCCCGGCTGATCCCGCGGTCGGGTAGGCCCAACCGCCGTACGAGAGACCGCTGAATAGCGGCGGCCAGTGGCAGACTCCGGGGCCGATTATAGAATACGCCAGTTCCATTGTTGGTGAAGGGGTTCACGCCGTCCGGCAAAGCGTCGTTGTGAATCGAGATGAACAGCTCGGCACCGGCTGACTCGGCGATTGCCACCCGCGACCAGAGATCGACAGCGGAATCCGCCGTCCGTGTCATCACCACGCGGGCCCCGGCGGCCTGGAGCAGAGCGCGGAGTCGAAGCGCCACCGCCAGGTTGGCCTCTGCTTCACGGAGGCCAGTGGGACCGGTGGCGCCAAGAGGTGGATGACCTGGATCTAGCGCCACCACGCGACCCCGAAGCGGGTGGGTCTTCAGAATTCTGGGCGGGCGTCGAATCTCCAGTACCAGATCGTTACGACTCCACCGGGTACGATATCCCCACACTGGAAGGGCGAGATCAATCGTGAACGACAACTCGTCCCGCGAGGTCTGGGTCCAGCTCATTCGCTGGACCAACGAGTCACCCTCGTGATGGATCCAGTCCACGTCCGCCACTGCGCCATAGAAGGTCAGTGTCAGGCTGCGCCCGTTTTCACTGAGCTGAAACGGAATGCGGTCGGTCAGCGGGACACGCAGGATGACTCGATCCTTCACCGGGGTCAGGGTAATCGATCTCGCGACTGCGCGAGGCGCCGGTACGCCCAGTGGGAGCAGACGCGCTTCGGCAGCTGGTACCCAAGCCTCGGCGGTCGGCGACAATCGAATCCGAAGATCCTCATTCACCCGGCCACTAACCAAGGCATGAGTGCCGGTCGGGAAAAACCAGTGATATGATCCGCCGGGCACCGCTCGTCCCTGGATGATGCTGTCCGTCTTCCCCGTCCCGAGCGTATCGTCGTCCAGCTCCACGACCAGCTGAAGCGTATCCAGCAAGGCGAGCTGGAGTGGCCAGCGCACCCGGACCGTATCCCCCTCGAATGAGGACTCGAGAACGGCCCAACGGGGATCCGGCGCAAGCAGGTCCTGGTAGGCCACTGGGCACTGCGCTCCGGTCACGCAACGCACTGCCGCCCGTCCCAGCGCTCTCACCAGGGAGGGTGTGAGCCCTCCCAGGACCGGCCCTGGAGGGGGACCAAGGGACGTTCCCCGCACGGTGCCGACATAGCGGAGTTCGTCCGCCGTCCGGTGTTTGGTGGTGTCGCGCTCGAATGCACGAATGGTGGGCAGCAGTTCCTGAGGGCGTCGCTGCGGCAGCAGTCGCAGCGTTGATCCGTTGGGCAAATGCAAGCGCACATTGGACCCTTCGGTTGCCCGGGCAGAGAGGGTCACATACTCAGTTGGGGGAAGCCAGACTTGTCCCCGGGGTGACAGCGAAATGGTATCGATCCAGGCAGCTCCCGATCGCACTTCACCGGGAAGGTCGCGTCGATCTCGCCGCACTGGGTAGACAACCACCAAGGTATCCCTACCCCGCCGCGCCAGTATCCGGAACTGCATCACACTGTCTGGTGGAAAGGGCACCCACGCCAGCCAACCCCCATTCGGCCATACCCGGACCGGGCTTCCGTTGATCGTGAGTTGAACGTCACTAGAGGAAACGGAGCCCAGGAGAAAGCTGGAGTCCGGAGCGCGAACCCGGTCTTCGGGTTTGGGATAAACCACTCGAATCGAGAGTGGGGCTCGCCTGTGCCCTGATGAGTCGCTGGGAGGGGCCTGGGGTGCCTGCACGACCCGGCCACGTGCTGGGCCCTGAGCTGACTGGGTGGATGACAGCGGCGGCGCACAGGCCAGGATCAGCGCACCGAGGGTGAGTTGCACCCAGAACATGATTGCAAGGTACACGGTGACTATAACTTACGCCAAGGCAACGTTGACGCTCTCCGGGGTGATCCCTAGATTGTCACACCCTGACCGACGGCAAGGAATTCGTGTGATGACCAACGGCTCGGTACGAGTCTCCGTCTTCGGCAAGACCGACCTGGGCCGCACCCGCGAACACAACGAGGATACGTTCCTCGTCGCCGACCTCACCACCGGTAACGCCAGCCTCCAGCCCGACGTCCGCAACCACGTCATTGGTTCGCGGGGCTCCTTGTTCATGGTTGCAGACGGGATGGGCGGTGCCGCAGCCGGCGAGCTGGCGAGTGCCATGGCCGCAGACCTCATCTTCCGTCACATGTCAACCGTCTGGGCACGCGATGAGACGCCGACCGCGGCACGGTTTGCCTTTCGCATGAAAGAAGCGGTGGAGCTCGCGAATACCCACATATACACCTACGCCAGGGAGCACCCTGAAGTCCGCGGGATGGGAACCACGGTGACCGCGGCCGGAGTGTTCGGCAACAACCTTTTCCTGACACAGATCGGCGACAGCCGTGCGTACCTGGTACGCGGCGCGGAGGCGATCCAGCTCACGAAAGACCAAAGCCTCATGCAACGGCTGGTCGATGCCGGCGAGCTCACAGAGGACGAAGCCGAGCAGAGTGAGCGCCGCAACATCATCCTCCAGGCGCTCGGTCCTGACCCGCGCGTCAAAGTGGACCTTACCTACCAGTCGATCCGCAGGGGTGACACTCTGATCCTGTGCTCCGACGGTTTGTCGGGCCTGGTTCGGCGAGAAGAGTTCGCTACGCTGGCGCGACAGCATAACGATCTCCCAGAGCTGTGTGCTGCGCTGATCGATCTCGCCAACTCGCGCGGCGGTCCGGACAACATCACCGTCGTCGCCGCGCGGTTCCATGGTGATGGCCTCCCGGAGCCCAATGGAGCCGAAGGCGTTGGATACCAGGCCTACCAGGTCCCCATTCCGGGTCAAAGCCAGAACAGTTTGCCGGAGCCAGGCGAGTCAGCTCCATCCAGCTCTCCGGAATCGGTGCTGCCCCTGGACCGGCTGCGGAACATCGGACTGATTGCCATCCTGCTCGGCGTCCTTTTCCTTCTCCTGGCGGTTTGGCGCTGAGCTCGACCGCGACACCGACCCGCCCTGATGAAGCCAGTTTCGCCACGCCGCTACGTGGACGCCTGGCCTGGATCGGAGCTCTCGCCTTCGCATCCGGTTTTCCCTTCGGGCTGATCAACGAAACCATCCCCATTTACCTGCGGACGACCGGCGCCAGCCTGGTGGACATCGGCCATCTCGCCAAGCTGAGCCTGCCCTGGAGTCTGAAGTGGGCCTGGGCTCCTCTCGTGGATCGACACGGGACCCGCCGGCGCTGGATCGTTAGCTGTCTGGCCGGCCTGGCCGCGCTCACTCTGGTGACTGGTTCCCTCGATGCGGGAAGACTGGGACCGGCTTTCTGGATCGTCATGGTCATGATCGTGGTCCTGTCGGCCACACAGGACGTGGCGATCGATGCCTACACGATTCAGTCGACTACCACCCGGGAGCTTGGCGTCGCCAACTCGGTTCGTATCACTCTGTATCGCGTCGCAATGTTGAGTGCGGGAGGACTGCTGGTCTGGCTGGCAGGCCGGATCGGCTGGTCCAGCAGCTTTACCGCTGGAGCAGCCCTGCTTGGATTCCTCGCAGTCTGCGCCCTGATGCTCCCACTGGTCGAAGGAAGTGAAAAGAAAGCCGGCAGCCTGTGGGAACCGATCCGGGAGCTGTTGACCAGGCCGGGCATCGGCGTAGTGATCGCCTTCGCTCTGATCTTCAAATTTGATATTGCCGCGCTGGAGCCGATGATGCGGCCCTTCTGGGTGGATCACGGCCTGAGCCTGGAGGAGATCGGTGCCGTGATCACCTCGGGCCGCTTGGTCGCAACGATCGCCGGGGCGGCGGCCGGAGGATTATTCACCACCCGCTACGGGATCTTCACTGGACTGTGGGTGCTGGGGTTGATTCAGGCCTTCTCCGGGCTGGTGTACTGGGGTGCAGCTGCTTCCGGTTCCGCGAAGCCGTTCATTGTTGGTGCTGCATACTTCGAGAGCTTTGCGGCCGGCCTTGGCACGTCAGCCTATCTCGCCTTTTTAATGTCGGTATGTGAAAAGCGCTTTGCCGCAACGCAATTTGCCGTGCTCTCCGCGCTCCTGGCGATCACCCGCTGGGTTGCCGGGGATTTGTCCGGTGAGCTGGCTGAACGCCTGGGATATGCCAACTACTTTCTGTTGACCTTCTTCATGGGACTCCCGGCGTTCGCCCTGATCCCCCGATTGAGGCTGCTTACCCGCTCGTGATCCGGCCTCGCAGCCATCGCGCCACGGCTTCCTGCATCAGCCGCTGCCGGTGCCACGCGAGCAGGACAGGGGGACCGAGTGGCAGCTCGGTCATGAGACGGGGGTGACCAAAGAGAATGATGAGGTCGGCGCCGGCGGCATGATGTGCCAGCGCCTCGCGAGGTCCCGGCCCCAGCCCGGAGCGCCCTTTCCAAGCTCGCGGCTCGGCGAACACCATGACCACCCTGGAACCCCCGGAGTACCGGCCAGTCAGTTCCGAGCCTAGTGCCCGATGGA
>DATADG010000333.1:0-6081 GCA_036258655.1 Gemmatimonadales bacterium
ATCTCGACTGCCTACCAAGGCCGCTGGCACATTTTCGTTCTCACAATCGGAAGCAGCGACCGATCCGTCGTTCCCGAGCGCATCACCGAGGATCGCGCCAGCTCACTGCCGCGCTATTACTACGGAGCGCACGACCAGTACCTCTCTCCAACCTGGTCGCCCGATGGGAGAGATCTGATTTTTGTCTCGAATCGGGGGCACATCTGGGGGTCAGGCGGATTCTGGCGCATGCCGGCACGAGCCGGAGCCGAACCGCGGGAATTGCACTACGAAGAGACGACCTGGAAGGCCCGTCCGGACTGGAGCCGTGATGGGCGGCGAGTGGTTTATAGCTCCTATCTTGGTGGCCAGTGGCACCAGCTGTGGCTGATGACCGCTGAGGGCGGTGACCAGTTTCAGCTCACCTATGGCGGCTTCGACGCGACCGCACCTCGGTGGTCACCTGACGGCAGACGGGTAGCCTACATCGCCAACGCCCAGGGTAACACCGAACTCAGGCTCGTGGACGTTCCGGGCGGACGGATCGAACGAGTAGAGGTTGGGCGGCGGATTTATCGGGAGCCGGTCGGACGTCTTCAACTTACGGTCACGGATGTCGCGTCCGGGCGAAGCATGCCGGCGAGGGTGTCGATTACGGGTACCGACGGCCGGAGCCATGCGCCTGACGACGCGTGGCGTCATGCGGACGACGCCTTCGACCGGAGTGAGCGGCAGTTCGAGTACGGGTATTTCCATACCAACGGCGTCTCCAGACTGACGGTTCCGGCTGGAGTCGTAACCGTGGAAGTCACCCGCGGACCTGAATACCGGGTGTGGCGAAGGAAGATCACAGTTCCCGCCGATTCCCTCCAATCGGTTCGGATCAGACTCCAGCGTCAGATCGATCTTCCTGCCAGCGGCTGGTACAGTGGCGACCTCCATGTCCACATGAATTATGGTGGCACCTACCGCAACACACCGACCAGGTTGGCAGCCCAGGCGCAGGCGGAGGATCTCCACGTGGTGGAGAACTTGATCGTAAACAAGGAAGGCCGAATTCCCGACGTGGACTATTTCACCGGCCAATTGGATCGGGCTTCCTCACCGACCACCCTGATCGCCCACAGCCAGGAGTATCACACCAGCTATTGGGGGCACACTGGTCTGCTGGGACTGCAGCGCAACCTGATCCTGCCGGCGTATGCTGCGTATGTGAACACGGCGGCCGCAAGCCTGTTTCCCAGCAACGCCGTTGTGATGGATATGGCACACGAGCAGGGTGCCGTCACCGGGTACGTCCATCCATTCGATCGGAATCCAGACCCGAGCGATACCATCAGACCGCTCACCCACGAGTTGCCGGTGGATGTCGCTCTGGGAAAGGTGGACTACTATGAGGCGCTGGGTTTCGTAGACGATTATATGGCAACGGCAGCAGTCTGGTATCGATTGCTGAACTGCGGATTCCGCCTTCCTGCGGGTGCGGGCACTGATGCCATGGCCAATTTCGCTTCGCTCCGTGGGCCGGTGGGTATGAATCGGGTCTTCGTGAAGAGCGGGAGTCCCCTGGACTACCGCAGGTGGTTGACGGCGCTCAAGGAAGGTCGCAGCTATGCCACCAACGGTCCGCTGCTCGGCTTCACCCTGGGTGAGGCCGGTCTGGGGGACGAGATCAGATTGGCCTCAGGGGCGAATCTCGTTGCTCGAGTGAGCCTCCTCTCGAACGTACCGATCGATCGGCTGGAGCTGGTACGGAATGGTGAGGTGGCGACCGAGCTCCCATTGACCGGGAGTCGCACCAGACTTTCGACCAGGATTACCGTGCCGGTCAAGCAGAGTGGTTGGTACTTGCTGCGTGCCCGGGGCGAGCGATCGTCGTATCCAATCCTGGATGTGTATCCGTATGCAACGACCAGCCCGATCTATGTGATCGTCGGAAATCAGCCGATTCGCTCTTCCAGAGACGCAGAATTTTTTATTGCCTGGATCGATCGCCTGCACTCTGCGGCATCGGCGCACGACGATTGGAACACCGAGGCCGAGCGTAGCGGTACGCTGGATCTCATCCGGCGCGCACGAAGCGAATTCCTTCGCCGCCGCGGGACCTGATGCTTCGACACACGCGCTCTCTCGTACTTGCCGTGGCCGTTGCCGCCGGATGGCCACAAGCTAGCTGGGCGGGTAATCTGTCGCCTCGCCCACGACTGGTGGTCGTAATCTCGATCGATCAGCTCCGTGGCGATTACCTGCAGCGCTTTGGACGCTACTTCAGCAAAGGCGGTCTCAACCTGCTGCTTCGCGGTGGAGCCGTTTTCACCGATGCTCATTACCGGCATAGCGTGACCCAGACTTGCCCGGGCCACGCCGTCATCATGACCGGAACCCACGCCAACATCAACGGAATTGTTGCCAATTCGTGGTACAACCGGTCACTGCGGAGGACCGAATACTGTGCCGCCGATACGCTGGCGAAACTGCTCGGGAGCTCCGCCGAGGGGCGATCACCCCGGAACCTGCTCGATTCGACCGTGGGCGACCACCTGAAGCTGAGTTCGGCGGGCCGGAGTCGCGTGATTACCGTGGCAGGAAAAGACCGTTCGGCGATCATGATGGGGGGGCACCTGGCCGATGCGGCCTACTGGACCGAGGATACTGTCTTCGTGACCTCCACCTATTACTTGAAGGAGCTGCCGCCCTGGGTCAGGCGCTTCAATGCGTCCGGTGCGGTGACCCGGTATCGTGGCGCAACCTGGAATCGCTTACTGCCACGCTCTGCCTATGCGATGATGGGCCCCGACGATGTCCGGGCGGAAGAAGCGGTGCCCGGCTTCGGTCGCACGTTCCCCCATCGGTTGGGTATCAGAGCATCGCATGCCGACTTTCTCACCGGGTTCCAGACCTCACCATTCGAGAACGAGGTGCTGGTCGATTTCGCGATGGAGGCAGTCAGAGAGGAGCGCCTGGGTAGGGATGACGATCCCGATGTTCTTGCGATCGGATTTTCAGCCAACGATTTGGTGGGACACAGTTACGGACCAGACAGCCACGAAGTGATGGATATGACGCTCCGGACCGATCGGGTACTCGAGCGATTCTTCGCGTTGTTGGAAAAGGAAGTCGGCTTGGAACGCGTGCTGCTCGTGCTTACCTCTGACCATGGAGTTGCGCCGCTCCCGGAGGTGGCTCGACAAGGCGCCTCCGGAGCCAGGCTGGACCCGGCCCTGATTGCCGCCGCGGCGGAGCGCGCGTTGCGGATTCGTTTCGGAGCTCCCCGGCGGCCCGGCTGGATGACACCGCCCACCTGGGTCATGCACCAGGATTGGCCCTGGTTGTATCTGAACCTGGCCGGGCTGGAGGACAAGAACATACCACTCGAAGATGCCGAGGAAGTTGCCAAAGCGGCCCTGGAACAGGTGCCGGGGGTGGTCCGTGTCCTGACTGCCGGAGAGCTGCGCCGGCAGCGGGAGGAGGGAGTCAATTCACGGGCGCAGGTGAGCTTCTACCCGGAGCGAAGCGGAAACGTTTACTTCGAGCTCTCTCCTTATGTGGTGCCGGGCGAGGAGCGGGATGGCACCACACACGGCTCCCCCTGGGCCTACGATACCCACGTTCCCTTGCTCTGGTTCGGAGAAGGCATCGCACCGGGAAGCCATACGGGCGCGGTAAGCGTGGCCGATATCGCACCGACTCTTTCCCGTCTCCTGGAGATCGATATTCCCTCGAATGTGCAGGGAAGAGTCTTGGAGGAGATGCTGCGCTAAGCGGTCGATTCCACGACTACAGCGATTCCCTGGCCTACGCCGATGCACATGGTGGCCAGTCCGTACCGACCTCCGGTTCGCCGTAGCGCATGAACGAGTGTCGTCAGAATCCTGGCCCCGCTGGCGCCCAGCGGATGGCCCAGGGCGATGGCTCCGCCGTGAATGTTCACTTTTTGAGGATCGAGTTTCAGTTCACGAATGCAGGCGATTGCCTGAACAGCAAACGCCTCGTTCAACTCCACCAGATCGAGCTGCTCGGTTCTGAGGCCCGCGCGTTCGAGCGCCTTTCGAGTGGCAGGCACCGGGCCAAGTCCCATGCAGCTTGGATCCACGCCGGCCACAGCGGAGCTGAGCACCCGGGCGAGAGGTATGAGTGAGAGCTCGTCGAGTGCCGCGCTGCTGACGATCGACAGTGCAGCAGCTCCATCATTGATGCCCGAAGAGCTGGCTGCTGTAACCGTACCCGCCGGGACGAAAGCGGGCTCGAGCCGCCTAAGCGAATTCATGGTGAGCCCCAAGCGAGGGGCCTCGTCCCGGCAGACGGACGTGCTGCCAGCCTGGCCCGGCACTTCGACCGGGACCAGCTCGGCGTCAAAGACTCCGGTTTCGATCGCAGCTTGCGCTCGCCGCTGGCTCTCCAGCGCAAAGGCGTCCTGTTCTTCCCTGGTGATGCCGTACATCTGGCCCACTCGCTCGGCGGTCTCGCCCAGCGAAATTGTCCACTCGGGCGGCATCCGCGGGTTCACGAACCGCCATCCCACAGTGCTGTCGGCGATCATCGGTGGGGAGCGATCCCAGGCTCGGCCGGTCTTGAGCATCACCTGCGGGGCCCGGGTCATGCTTTCGACGCCGCCCGCGACAAACACCTCGCCCTCGCCGGCGCGGATGGCGTGCGCAGCCGTGACCACCGCCTGAAGTCCCGACCCGCACAAACGGTTGACGGTTTGCCCCGGAATGGAAACGGGTAAACCAGCGAGGAGGGCCGCCATCCTGGCGACATTGCGATTGTCTTCGCCGGCCTGATTGGTGCAGCCCAGGATGACATCATCTATCCGATCGGCGGGAAGGCGGGCTCGGTCCACCAGCGCGCGGATGACGCCGGCTGCCAGATCGTCAGGGCGAATCTCCGCCAGCGCGCCGCCAGCGCGTCCCACTGGGGTGCGCACGGCGGCGGTAATGAAGGCATCAGGCACGGTGCCCCTCAGAACGAGTAGCGGATCCCCGCCTGAATGTAGTACGCGCTCCGGTTGATTGCGGCGTTGGAGGTGACCGGCTGGAACCGCTGAGCCAGCAGCTGCTCGTTGAAGGTCACGATGTGCTTGCGGACATTGGGATCCGCCTCATCGGTGGCATCCACAGCGGTAAGCACTTCCTGGTCGAAGAACTCGCCCCCGCCGACGGTTTCAACCTGTCCCCAGTCCCTGTCGAGCATGCGCAGGAAGTTGAAGATCTGCACCTCGAACGCCGCATCGCCCCGGAACACGGGGAGGCGCTGGCGCAGCGAGACATCGAGCTGATTTTGCCAGGGATTGCGGCAGCTGTTGCGCTCCATGATCCGGCCTCGCTGTGTGCTGAGACACGATTCTCCATCGATGTACTCCTGAAACGCGGCTTCCTGGACAGGATTCTGGAACACGTAAGGGGAGTTCGGATCCCCGGCGCCAGTAGGGATGTAAATGGGATCGTTAGTGTTGGTCCCATCAAGATTGAGGTCCCCACGGCCGCTGCTTCCGCCGCTCCGCAGAGTGTAGGGAGTGCCGGACTGGCCGATATAGGTGAAGGAAATATCAGTGGGGAGCTGCCAGCCTATTGTGTAAGTCAGGTTCCCTACAATCCGGTGCGGACGATCGAATCCTGATCGCGTGCGGGTGTCCGCGTCATCGGGTCCCACCAGCATCCGGCTGAAGCGCCAATTGGAGATCGCGCGGCTCGAAGTGAAGCTCTGCACGTCGTAGGCTTCGGAGTACGTATATCCGAGTGACGCCTGCAGGCTGCCGCCGAATGTTTTGCGCAGCTGGCCGGAGAGGCTCCACGAGTAGCCGGCGTCGGTGTTCCGCAGCTCGTACACGCCGCCGCTGAACGAGGGACCGTAGATGGCCAGGCCTCTAGTAGAGACATCGAAATAAAGTGGGGATAGAGTCCCATTCGTGTTCAGTGTCCCGGGATAGATGGTACGGCCGGTTGCATCGACTCGATCGGGAGCGAGCAGATTCCGGTTCACGATGAAGAACTGGTTGATGTCCTTGGAGTACAGCCCTTCTACCGATGCCACGATGTCGAACGGTAGCCGGCGGTCATATGCCAGGTTGGCTCGGAAGACCTGGGGGAACTTGGTGTCTTC
>DATADG010000334.1:0-4406 GCA_036258655.1 Gemmatimonadales bacterium
CTGGCGTGCCCCGACAAGGTTTGCAGCAGACCGCACTGGTTCGAGTAAGTACGTGCAAAAATCGTGCGCCCCGTTCAGACCGGACCAAGCCCGGGGTTCCCGGCAAGGCAGTGTGTAACCCCCGTCACAGGGCAATTTAGAGGCCGGACATGTCGCTTAATGGAGGTGAAGTGTGAGAAGTGAGCCGCGGAAAACGGGGTCACTGAGAGAGGACGGGACCTCCCTTTTACCTCCGCCATCGCACGTCTCACCAGGATACGATCTGGCCAATCTTCGCCAGACGGAATTCCCCTGGACCAACGAAACCATCTACCTCAACAATGCCAGTGTCGGACCGCTCCCCGAGCGTACCCGTATCGCACTCGAGGCATTCAACCGCAAGCGGGCCGCTCCCCACCAGCTCCCGGATCGGGATCTTGTAGCCACGCTGGCAGAATCCCGCCGTCTCGTAGCTCAGCTGGTCGGGGCTAGTCCCGAGGAGATTGCGCTCACCATTAATACCGGCTATGGGCTGAGCCTTGCCGCCCGGGCGCTGCCACTCCAATCCGGCGACATCGTCCTCGCCAGTAATCGTGAGTTTCCGGCCAACGTTTATCCATGGATGCTGCTGAAAGACATCGGCGTGAGTCTGGAGCTGGCACCAACGACTCAGGAGGGCTGGCCCGACGAGGATTACCTGGTCGAGCGTCTGACCGATCCACGGGTTCGCGTCCTGGCGGTCTCGCTGGTCCAGTTCAGCAACGGATACACAGTTGACCTGGCACGACTCTCCGCTGCGACACGAGCCGCGGGTGTTTACCTGGTGGTTGACGCTATCCAGGCAGTGGGTCAGATCCCGGTGGACGTGCGGAAAACGCCGGTCGACCTGCTGGCCTGCGGAGCGCAGAAGTGGCTGCTATCTCCATGGGGCTCAGGCTTCGTCTACGTTCGCCGGGAGCTGATCTCCCAATTGGTGCCGTCGATTACTGGATGGATGGCGTTCGAGGGCACTGACGATTTCAGCCGACTTACCGAGTACAGCGATACGTTACGTGGCGACGCCCGACGCTTCGAACTGATCACACTGCCGTATCAGGATTTTGCCGGTATGAACGAGTCGCTGCGGCTGCTGCTTGATCTGGGCATCCCCCGGATTCAGCATCACCTACGCTCGCTGCATGAACCGGTGCTCGCCTGGGCGGCGCGTGCAGGCGCGCGAATTGTCTCCCCGACCGATGGTCGAGCCTCGGGGATATTGTGTGTTGCCCCCAGGGACCTCGGGTCTGCTTTCAGAGCCCTCAAGGCCGCACGGGTCATCTGCAGCATGCGCGAGAGCGCTATCAGGCTCAGCCCGCACGCGTACACCTCCCACGACGACATGGAGCGGGTGGTGAAGGCTCTGGAGCAGGGGTGAGAGCACCGAGAGCAGTAAGGGATATGCGAGAACAAAGCCGAGCTACTGCGTCCGTCCGGATACGTCAGGCGTTTCGGACCGCCAAGCGGTGGCTCAAGTCTCGAGTCGGCCAGGATGTCTTTGTTCGGCCGAACTGCTCGGTCCCTCTCGTGACACTCGGCAAGGGCGCCGGGTCCTGGACGATATGGCCTGATGGTCTGGACCAGAACAGCGTGCTGTACTCTTTTGGCGTGGGGCGGGACATCAGCTTCGAGCGCGAGATGATCGAGCAGTACGGACTGACGGTGCACGCCTTCGATCCGACGCCGCGTGCCCTGAGCTGGATTGCGACCCAGCGGCTCCCCGCGCGCCTACACTTCCACGAGCTGGGGCTGGCTGCATTCGATGGCATCGCGAGCTTTCAGGCGCCCATCAAGTCCAAGTTCGAGTCTTTCAGTATGGTACGTCAGTCGGGTCAGGGGAGCCCGATTCAGGCGCCCGTTCGGCGGCTTCAATCGATACTCGACATGCTGGGCCACACCAAAGTGGATGTGCTGAAGCTGGACATCGAAGGGGCAGAATACGATGTCCTGAGCGATGTGCTCGCCGGCGGTTGTGCGATCGGCCAAATTCTGGTCGAGTTCCACCATCGCTGGAGAGAGGTGAGCGCGGCCCAGACCCACAGGGCCATCAGCAGCCTCTCCCGGGCCGGTTACTCCCTGGCTGCCGTCTCCTCAGCTGGAACTGAGTACACCTTCGTACCTACCGGAGCAGCAGCCGGACGTAATTCTTCTTCCCCTTTCTCAGAATGACAAATCGGTTCTCAGGTGGCCCCTGGATCTGATTCTCGTCCAGCTGGAGATCGATGGCTTCAATCGGCTGATCGTTGAGGTAAAACCCACGTCCCTGGATCCCACGTCGCGCGTCCGCCTTTGACGTAGCCAGTCCACTCGCGACCAGCAGATCAACTACTGGAAGCTTGCCACCCAGCTCGGATCGGGATACCTGGCGCGTCGGCATATCGGGTAAGGCCTGGGTCAGGTCAGCGCCGCCGCTTCGATCTCCCCGACCAAACAGGGCCATGCTCGTGCGGATCGCCTCCTCGGTGGCCTCTTCACCATGGACTCGGGTGGTTACATCACGGGCCAGGAGCCGTTGCGCTGATCGTTTGGCCGGTTCTCGCCGGTGCTCTTCAATGGCGCTGCCAATGTCGTCCAGGGAAAGAAAGGTGAACAGCTTGAGATAGCGTTCCACATCCCGGTCATCAGTGTTGATCCAGAATTGATAGAAATGATATGGGCTGGTCTTCTCCGGATCGAGCCAAATGTTTCCAGCCTCGCTCTTGCCGAACTTGCTGCCCGAGGTCGTGGTGATCAGCGGGAATACCAGTCCATACGCCTGGCGGCCTTCCCGCTTTCCGATCAGTTCGATGCCGGCCGTGATGTTCCCCCACTGATCGCTGCCTCCAACTTGGAGCTCACACCGCTCCGTCCGGAACAGGTGCCAGAAGTCGTAGGCTTGGATAACCATGTAGCTGAACTCGGTGTAGCTGATTCCGGTCTCCAGGCGGCTTCGAACGCTCTCCTTTTGAAGCATGAAGCCGAGCGTAAGGTGCTTGCCCGTATCGCGGAGGAACTCCATCAAGGGCAGCTGCCTTAGCCACTCGGCGTTATTGCGGAGCCGGGCGGCATTTGTCCCGCTCTGCTCGAAATCCAGGTAACGAGCTACCTGGCGCCGAATCGCCTCTGCGTTCCGATCCACCTCCTCCAGCGAGAGCATGGGACGCTCCGAGCGCTTTCCGCTGGGATCTCCCACCAGCCCGGTACCACCGCCGATCAGCACAATTGGCGTGTGCCCGAACCGCTGCAGCCATGCCGTGCCGATCAACGGCACCAGGCTGCCTACATGCAGGGAATCCGCGGTGGGGTCGAGCCCGACGTAGGCGGTCACGGGCCCCCGGTTGAGCCGTTCGTCCAACCCGGCGGTGGCGTCCTGTAGCAGCCCCCGAGCCGTCAAAGTTTTAAGCAGTTCGTTCATAGGGCCACTCATGGTACCCGCTGGAATCGCGCATGGCAATCGGCTAGTTTGCGCACATGACCCACCCACAGGATCCCATGGATCCCAGGGATCCCTCAGATCCGCACTTTCGTCACCCGAATCCCTGGCGCCGCCGGGCCATCCAGGTGAAGCGCGGCTGGCTTTCGTCTCTGCCGCGCATCCGTCTCTCTCCTCGAGGCCGTAGAAATCTCGTGGTCGGACTGCTCGCCACGATCGCTCTCGGCCTGGCCTTCCTGGCTGCCGCGTGGAGCCGCGCGTGCGCCGGAAACACGTGTCCCTCGATCGAAGAGCTTGGCGGCTATGACCCGAATCAGGCCTCCAAGGTGTACGCCGCGGATGGCCGCCTCATCACCGACCTGGGGCTGGAGAGACGGACCGTCATTCCGCTGGGTGAAATGTCGCCCTATGTGAAGGCGGCCTTTCTCGCCACCGAGGACAAGCGCTTCTACCAGCACAGCGGAATCGATTGGTATCGCGTGTTCGGGGCCATTAAGAGCAACATCTTCCAGCTCCGGTTTGCCGAGGGATTCTCCACGATCACGATGCAGCTCGCCCGGAACATATGGGACGAGGATATCAGTGGGCGGGACAAATCGCTTCGCCGCAAGCTGCGGGAAGCTCACGTCGCCATGGAGATCGAGAGGAAGTATCCCAAGGACAAGATCCTCGAGATTTATCTCAATCAGATACCCCTGGGCAACGGCGCATACGGAGTGGAGGCGGCGTCCCAGCGATATTTTGGCAAGTCGGTCCGGGACTTGAATGTCGCGGAGGCTGCTACGCTCGCCGCCATACCCAAGGCTCCTTCGCGCTAC
This sequence comes from Gemmatimonadales bacterium, assembly GCA_036258655.1. GTDB lineage: Bacteria > Gemmatimonadota > Gemmatimonadetes > Gemmatimonadales > GWC2-71-9 > CAVVWJ01. The sequence goes on from DATADG010000334.1 coordinate 4,246, forward strand.
AACCCGCGTAGAAATCCCAACCTGAACGTTCAGCGCAGAAATACCGTCGTGAACTTGCTGCGCGACAACCAGCTGCTGAGCAGCGAGGAAGCCGAGCGCTGGAAGTCGTACCCGCTCCTTCTCTCCTCGCATTCCGATTACAGCGGGGTCGCTGAGTATTT
>DATADG010000335.1:0-2976 GCA_036258655.1 Gemmatimonadales bacterium
TCGATTCGGGTGACCCGCGCTGGCGCAGGAAAATCGAGAGCACGACCATGGCGACGAGGGCGAGAAACTCGCTCTGCCAATTCTGCAGCGACTCGAACCAGAATCGGGCCGTTCCCGCGTACTGCAGCGTGGACAGCCTCTCCGGCTGGCCATGCTCCGCCTGCTCATTGTTATACTCGCGATGTCCGGTGATGCTCTGGCCGATCCAGAAGACGATAAACAAGGAGAAGAGCACAATCGAGAGGCCATTCTCACGGAGTAGCCGGCGCATAAGTCCTCGAGCAAGAGTTGACGATCAATGTACGCCGCAATCTGGCCCCCAACAGTCTGGGCGTTTCGGTCGCTGGGAGTAGCCCAGGGATTCGGAACTTGGGCGGAACCGTTTCGGATGTCGTTACGGAGTTCGAAGGCCGTATAGGGACGGGATGCGAATCATTCGGTAGAAAACCGTGGCCTGGCCGTCCACCGACAACGTCACACTCCACTTGACGTTCTGGTCAGCCCCGACCTCAGCGGCGTAACCAACCCAGCCATATCCGATCAGGGTATTGCCGTCCTGGAGTCGCTGGGCCGAGCCCACCGCGAGAGTATAGATCGGCGGCGTGTGCCGGAACTCCCATACGAGAGTGGCGGTGCGGTTGACTACGTCGAGGGCGTATTCGACGGCACGGCTCTCCGGTGGTTGGTGCCTCGCGCCGTTGTCGTACAGCAGGAGGTTCCCATTGGGGAGAATGCCTGGCGAATGTTGTGCGCTGAATCCCCCAAGCGGATCGTTCGAAAAGGTGAAGTCGCTTCTGAGGCCGCCGAGACGCCAGATGATCTCGCCTGTCATGGCGTCGATTTTCATGATTTGGCCGAGCTGGCGGAAGGAGACGATGTAGTGGCCGTCTAGGTCGAAGGTCAGTGAGTTCGGATGGTCGAAGTCGCGGACGGTTGCCGCGTCGGCAGTGGGGTGGGGCGGCTCGATCCACTCTTCAATCTCGAGGTGATCCCAGGCGTTCCACTCGAATTCGGTTGAGCCATCCGACCTGAGCCGGACCAGCTGGTGACCAGCGAGCGACACCTCGGCCCCCCCGCCGATCGGCCGCAGGTCGGCGATGCGGTGATCGTAGGTGAAAAAGTGAAATCGCTCCTGACCATCCGGCCCGGTAGTTATCCAGAGATCGTGATTGTCGAGATAGCGCGGCGGAGTCACAGTAAGTGCCCGCACCGAATCTCCGGCCGGAGTGAACTCGACATAGTGGCCGGGCACCTTCTCGACGCCTGTTGAGCTGCCCCGATACAGCGTGAAATTCCCGTTTGCCTGCCGCTTGAGCTCGCCGGGAAAACGTTCTTCTCCCTGGAAATGCCGGTACCAGCGAATAACTCCGGAGGAATCGAAGGCCAGGGCAAACACACCAGCTCCGGGGACGGCTACTGACGTCAGGCTCAGACCTGAACCGATACCGCTCGCGGCGATGGAAACGCGTCCCAGCGCCTCGGGCAACGCTCCGGCGGTGTGCTGGAGCGTGTCCGAGCTGATCCCTCCTTCGGCGTTGTCGACTTCCACCACGAGCTTGTAGCCTGCCGCCGGGCGAAGTCCGAGGATCACAACGGTATCCGTGAGCCCGGTGAGTTCGAAGAATGGAGTGGAATCCAAAGCGAGGCGCTCGTCCTGGTACACCACCCGGGCAGATTCGGCATGCTCCGCGGTGAATGTGACGACGGCCGAAAGTACGTTGTGCGGATTTGGAAGCACTGCAGCGGACACGAGCCGCGGGATGGTCTCCCTCGCCTCGACCGGCGCGTCGGACCGGCACCCGGAAGCCATCCCGGCAATGGACCACAACAGCAGCACCGCTTTGTTGCCAAGCTTAATCGAAAACCTCAATGCCCTTCTTCTTGCAAACAGATACCTCAATCTACATCGGTCCGCCGGTTGCCAGCGGCCGTCTGCTCACCCTTGGCGGCTTACGTTTTCCCCGAGCATATCGTAATCGAGCCGCGGCATGGCTTGCGAAGAACGGCGTCGAAGTCGGCTCTCCGTCTCCCACTGCTCCAGCTCCTCGCGCTCGTCCTCAGGCGTATCGTCCCAGCCGTTAAATGTCGGAATCATCGTGCCCTCACGGGGATTCAGTGAGGGCAAGCTTATTCGGGAGCGCTCAAGCGGGAATCAAGTGACCTGCCGTTGGGCACTTTTGCGGGACCCCGACGCCAAAGCGGGGAACCCGTGGTGGCGGCGGACCATCATCCAGAGTAGGGGAGCAATGATTAGGACCAGCGCCAGGATCAGCCCGGTGTCCCGAGTGGGCACATTGAGGAGCTTGAGCGCCGAAGCCAGCAGCACGAAAGCGAGCGCGCGGCGGACCAGTCCCCCCGGAGCCCGGGCAGAGAGGTGAGCTCCGATCCAGACGCCCGGAATGGATCCGAGTAGAAGTGAGGTGGTGATCTCGAGTTTGAAGTCACCGAACAAGAGATGCCCCAGGGCAGCGGAGGTGACCAGCGGCACCGCCTGAACCAGATCGGTGCCGACCAGCTCGTTGGCGGTAAGCCTGGGATACAGCGCCATCAACGCGATGATAATCAGAGAGCCAGAGCCGACTGATGTAATCCCCACGACCAAGCCTCCCAGCACCCCGATCAGCACGGTTGGAAGCGGCCGCAGGCGGAGTCGGGGCGGTCCCTCGGGGAGCGGCCGGGCCCGGCCGTCGCGCCGGCGGGCGTGCTCCACCAGCCTGATGTACGCGCGGACGATAAGGCCCGCCGCGGCCAGCAGCAGCGCTGCCCCCAATGCCATGCGGATGAAGTGCTGTACCTCTTCCCCCCGCCCCAAAGCGCGAGCGATGAGCACACCGCAGAAGGCCCCCGGAATGGATCCGATGCACAGCCACCTCACCAGGCCCAGATGCACGGTTCCCCGACGCAGGTGAACGAAGGAGCCCACCGGCTTCATGACCGCGCTGGCCACCAGGTCGGAGGAGACCGCGGCCAGCGGCG
>DATADG010000336.1:0-2704 GCA_036258655.1 Gemmatimonadales bacterium
GAAGGCCGTGAGCATATAGTCGAAGAAGCCGATCCCAGTCCTGATCGAGGCATCCCCCCGCCCGTCAATATCGATCTGGACCCTTAAGTCGGTTTCGCTGGTTTTACGGGTGACCTCGGCCCTGCGCGGCATGATGTAACAGTACAAATGGAAGGGGATAGCGGTAAGGCGGTTTTTTCGTGAAGGACGTTCGTTCGGGGTCGGGTCAAGCTCGGCGTCGGCTGAGCACTGCCTCAAGCCGCGCGGTTAGCGCCCGGGCCCGAAATGGCTTGGTGACGAAGTCGTCGGCACCTAGCTCGAACACCCGGACCTCGTTGTCCTCGTCTCCCTTGGCGGTGAGCACCATGACCGGAATCTCACGGGTGGCGGGACGAGAGCGGAGTTGCTGAAGCACCCCATACCCATCCAGTCCTGGGAGATTTAGATCGAGGATGATGACGTCGGGAGCAAACCGATCCACTTCATCGAGCGCCTGAACCCCGTCACGCGCTTCGGCGACGCGATAGCCCTCCCGTTGCAGCAGGTCCTTCATCACGCGACGTAACTGCTCCTCGTCCTCGACCAGCAGCACGCAAGTCCCCTGGCCACGGCCACCGGGCAGTCCAACATCGGTACTCCCGATCTCCTCCAGCAGCTCCATCTCCATCGACAGCTCGGACACGTCGGCGATGACCGGTCCCGACGGGCGAAGCGGTGGGGCGGATTTCTTGCTCCGCTCGGTTTTGCGAGGTGCCACCGGCGCTGCTGATTCAGGTTCATCGCGCGGAACATCAGTGACACGCGCCAGCTCCTCGAAGGTCGATTCACCGGCAAGTACGTGGCGAAGTCCACTTCCCCAAAGACTCCGCATTCCCGCGGCCCGCGCCGTTTCGGCAATCTTCTCCGCACTAGCCCCGTCGGCGATTTTTCGCTCGAGCTCGGGGTTCATCGTCAGGACTTCGACGATGCTGAACCTGCCCCGGTAACCTGTCATCGAGCACTCGGAGCAGCCCACGGCCTGATACAGCGTGACACCCGGCGGCACGAAACGGCTGAACCGATCACTGCTGGGCTCGGTGGCTACCTGCCGGCAGTTCTGGCAGAGCCGCCGCATCAGCCGTTGAGCAATGACCCCGCGAAGTGCCGGCGCGATCTTGTACGCCTCCATGCCGATGTCGACCAGTCGCGTGATGGTATTAGGCGCATCATTGGTGTGGAGTGTGGAAAGCACCAGGTGTCCGGTCAACGAGGCCTGGAGCGCAATCTGGGCGGTTTCTTTGTCTCTGATCTCGCCGACCAGCACCACGTCAGGGTCTTGCCGCAGGATTGACCGAAGGGCCGAGGCAAAGGTCAGCCCTGCCTTTTCGTTCACCTGAACCTGAACGATGTTCTCACCCAACCGATATTCGACCGGGTCCTCCACCGTCACGATATTCACACCGGTTCCCTGGACTGCTCGAAGGGCGGAGTACAGGGTGGTGGTCTTGCCGGAGCCAGTGGGACCGGTGACCAGAATGATGCCTTCCTTGTGATGAAGCAGCGATCTGATCGCCTTCTGCTCATCGTCCCCAAGTCCCAGCGAGTCGAGCGCCAGGGTGGTTGCCTTCTGATTGAGAACTCGAATGACGACCTTCTCGCCATGCGACGCCGGTAGCGTGGAGATTCTCAGGTCTATTGCCTCGCCATTCACGGATACCCGTGCCCGGCCGTCCTGCGGCCGAAGACGGTCGGCGATGTCGAGCTTTGACATGATCTTGATACGCGAGATCAGAGGTACACCGGCGCTTTTGGGGATTTTCATCGCCTGGCGGAGAACGCCATCGATGCGGTAGCGGACCACCACCCCGCCCTCAACCGGCTCGATGTGAATGTCACTGGCCCGGTTGGTAATCCCGTCGGCAATCATGGTGTCAACCAGGCGAAGGATCGGCCGCTGACTGGCTTGCTCTTCGCTGACAGCGTTCTCCTCCTCCTCTTTGAGCTGCTCAACCTCGAATTCGCCGCCGATGTTCTCCAGCAGCCGTGAGACGGCGGTTTCGGTCTCCCGGTAGAGCTCATCCAGCTTCTCTCGAATTCGTGAGGGAGAGCCGAGCAGCATCCGCACCTCACGCCCGGTCGCGAACGCCAGCATCTTCTCCGCATCGATATCGAAGGGATTCGCGGTTGCGACCTCGAGGTACGAGTCGGTCTGCGAGACTGGCACCACATTGAATCGGCGGGCCAACTGCTCGGGGACCGAGCTCGCCAGCTTGGCGTCAATCTTGGAGAAATCGGCCAGGGGAAGGCGGAAACGGCTGGCAATGGCCCCCAGAATCTGCTCGTTCGTGGCCATCTTGCGTTGAACCAACGCCTCCCACAGTGAGGCAGCGGGACCGTCTTCTTCCCGGAGCGCCTTAACGGCCTGCTCGGAAAGGAGGGTCTCGATCGAGGGGACCAGCCATTCGTCGGTGAACTGCATGAACTCAAGTATCGGATGCGGAAGGATTCGGCCGCAGGGGGGAGCCGCAGAGCCAAAGATAAGAAGGCTACAGCAGGCCCCACCAGTCCCGATGGAAGTCCACGGTAAGGCCTAAGGTGCCGTCTCTGAGCCCGAATCCTGTCTCGACCCGGATGAGGCCCATGAGCCATTCGAGCGCCAGTCCGGCCACTGGTCGGATCCCATCCGTGCTCGTCCAGGGCTGGTCGTCGTATGGCCGACCGGCATATCCGGCCGCAACGAACGGGG
>DATADG010000337.1:0-1703 GCA_036258655.1 Gemmatimonadales bacterium
ACGTGCGCCCCGAACGTCTGGAACTTGTGGCTCGCGGGAGGATTCTTTGTGGCCGTTCCCGCCGGGTAATCGATCCGGCCACCGCCGGTCATCTTGAAGGGAATGCACTTAGGAGCCCCAAAGTGGAACAGTGGCGGACCGATCGTTGGCCCCAACGGCTCCGGTTGGGTGTCGCAGCTCCACGCGACGAGCACGATCGCCGCGGTTGCCGCCGGCCCGGCGAGCGCTCTCAGGTTGAACATGATGCTTCGAAGCGCTGCTCCTACCAGCCAAAAAGGATTTTTCATAATTGCACCTCAGGGGGAATGTCGGAGAAAGGTGGGGAATACCTCTGTCTGAAACGATTTCGTTTGACCACAGCGACTAGACTGTGTAGGTACATGAGTGAACCACTCGCCTCTATGATGCTGATCACACATTGCTCTCGCAAGACGGCTATACTACCTCGGTCTCGAACCGAGCACCCATTATGACCCTTCAGGGCAAGTCCATCCTCTTCTTTGCGGGGCCTCTCTACGAAGACCTCGAGCTCTGGTACCCCAAGATCCGGCTGGAGGAAGAAGGCGCCCGCACCGTCGTTGCCGGTACCGGCGAAAAGACCTATCAAGGCAAGCGCGGCTACCCCATCACTGTCGATACCAGTGTAGACCAGCTCTCCGCCGCCGACTTCGACGGACTGGTGATCCCGGGGGGTTATGCCCCCGACATCATGCGGCGCTCGCAGAAGCTCCTTCAGCTCACGCGCGAGATTTATCTGGCCGGCAAGCCGGTCGCGTTCATCTGCCACGCTGGGTGGGTCCCGATCTCGGCCAACATCGTCAGAGGCAAGCGAGGCACCAGCGTCGGAGCGATCAAGGACGACCTGGTGAACGCGGGGCTGCTGTGGGAGGACAGTCCGGTGGTCGTCGACGGAAACCTGATCTCGTCGAGAACGCCGGCTGACCTGCCTCAATTCTGCCGAGCGCTCATCGGCGCTCTGGAAAAGGGTCCGCCAGCGAGTCGCACAGGAAAGGAGCTTCATCCCGAGCGAAGCGATGGATCTATTCGGCCTGCCCCGGAACTCGTGAAGTAGATCCTTCGCTACGCCAGGATGAGGAGGTCCGTCCGTGTCGCTCAAGGACGAGCAACGCCGAGTCGATGCCTGGATCTCACAATACGAAGAGGGTTACTTCCATCCGCTCACCAATCTGGCCCGGCTTGCCGAGGAGGTCGGCGAGCTGGCCCGCGAGGTGAACCACCGGTACGGCCAGAAGACCAAGAAGGCGGAGGAGCCAGATGGGGACCTCGCCATGGAAATGGCCGACATCCTGTTCGTGCTGATCTGCATGGCGAATCGGGAGGGCATCGATCTGGACGGGGCGTTCCAGCGGATGATGGGAAAAGTTGAGGCCCGCGATGAACATCGATGGACGAGAAAACAGTGAAAAGTCACTCCCACTCCGCCGGCGCGCTCTCCAGCTCTTTGAGTAACACCTGATAACTCTCCAGCCTATCAGGCTGGATCTCGCCGGATTCCGCGGCCGCACGGACCCTGCACCCCGGCTCGGCAACATGCCTGCAGTCGGCGTATCGGCACTCTGCGATGAACGGCCGAAGATCGGGGAAACAGCTCGCGAGCTCCCGGGGCTCGATGCCCCAGAGACCTACCTCGCTGAAGCCAGGCGTGTCCACAAAGAAGCCGCCCGACTCGAGCGGCAGCATGA
>DATADG010000338.1:0-4757 GCA_036258655.1 Gemmatimonadales bacterium
ATCAGCTCGCCGTGTCCGCGTGCATTTTCGATGAACAACCGATTCGCATCGTTCCCGCTGGCAATCACCCCCGCCAAATAGCAGCCATCGACGGGGGTCGCCATGGTGGTCTCATCGTGGGCTGGAACGCCTGTCGCTGGGTCGACGGGCACGCCAAGCTGCCGCAGCAGCGTCGTGTCGGCGTGATACCCGGTCATGGCGAGGACAGCGTCGGCAGGGATCTCCTCTACGGCGCCGCTGGCTTCATCAACCACTTCGATGTGGGTCGGAGTGATCGACCGTACCCGTGAGCGCCACCGCACTGCGATGCTCCCTTCCCGCACGCGGTTGAGGATATCCGGAAGAACCCAGGCCTTGACGGTCCGGTCGAATCCTTCGCCAAAGTGCACCAACGTGACTGTCGCGCCGGCGCGCCAGCATTCGAGTGCCGCATCCACGCTGCTGTTCCCTGCACCCACCACAATCACTCGCTGATGCCAGTACGGATGCCCCTCGACAAAGTAGTGGCTCACGTGCGGCAGATCCTCGCCCGGAATCTCCAGGAAGTTCGGATTATCGTAGTATCCGGTGGCGAATACGACAGAGGAAGCGACATAGCTCTTCCGGTCATGCCGCCTGGCCACATTCACCCGAAACCTGCGGGTGTTGGGCTCCTCTGTAAGCCTGATCGCGTCGACGACCTCCTCCCCCGGACGGATATCGAGGTGGTAGTGCTCCGCCACCCTGCGATAGTAGATCAGACCATCCCGGCGGTTGGGTTTCTCATGACTCGCAATGAAGGGAACTCCACCGATCTCGATCCGCTCGGGAGTCGAGAAGAACGTCATGCTGAGCGGGTACCGCTCGATTGTCGACACGATTGTGCGCCGGTCCAGGAGCACGCAGGGAATGCCGGCCTGCCTGGCCGCTACGCCAACCGCGAGCCCGCAAGGACCGGCACCGACTACAAGAAGATCTACCTGCTCCTCCTGCATCACTCACTCCCAGACGCGTGAACAGTGAACAGTAAGGAGTTGATAGACCCCTCCCCCCCGTTGGTTTCACGGCTCACTGTTCACCGTTCACGGATTTACTTCGATGATTTGATCCCGCCGGGTCCCGACACTTACATACCGGACAGGTACTCCTGACAGCGCTTCGAGTCGGTCCAGGTATGCTCGTGCGGGACCAGGCAGGTCGGACAGCTTTCGGGCGTTGCCCGTTGGCTTGAGCCAGCCAGGCTGCAACTCGTAAACCGGCTCTACCCGGCCAAGCGCGTCAACTTCCGCAGGCATCTCTTCGCAGATCTCACCCGCCAGCCGGTAGCTGGTGCCCACTGGAATGTCCGCAAACGTGTCCAGAACATCGAGCTTGGTCACCGCCAGCCCGGTGAGGCCGTTCACGCGAGTCGCGTACCGCACCACAGTGGCATCAAACCAGCCACAGCGACGGGGTCGGCCTGTGACCGCGCCGAATTCTCCTCCGAGTTCCCGAAGTCGCTCCCCATCGGGAGCCTTGGCCTCGGTGGGAAGTGGCCCGTTGCCCACCCTGGTGGTGTAGGCTTTCACCACCCCGAGAACTCCGTGGATTTTGGTAGGGCCGATTCCCGATCCCACAGCGGCACCGCCTGCGGTCGTGTTGGAGGAGGTGACGTACGGGTACGTGCCGTGGTCCACATCCAGAAGAGCACCCTGAGCACCCTCGAGCAGCACCCGGTGCTGCGCCTGCAACGCACGGTAGATCAGCAGTCCGGCATCTGCGGCAAGGGGCAGGAGCCGTGGCGCCAAACGCTCGAGCAGACGCATGTGTGTCTCGAAATGGGCCCGTTCTGCACTCCCCATGAGCTCCAGCAGTTGGTTCGCGCGGTGCACCCGGTCCTGGAGAAGGGCATTGGCGCATTCGAGGCGGCGCAGATCCACGACTCGAATGCCCCGGCGGCCATACTTGTCCTCATAGGCAGGACCGATCCCCCTCCCGGTCGTGCCCAGCTTCTGACTCTTTTCACTCGCGGCGTCCAGCAGCTTGTGATAGGGCAGCACCAGGTGGGCCCGGTCGGAGATGTAGAGCCGACCGGAGGTGTCGATCCCCCGCTCATGAAGGCTGTCCAGTTCGTTGAACAGGTTTTCCGGCTCCAGCACCACACCGTTGCCGATCAGGCAGGTGACCCGCGGGTGCAGAATGCCAGACGGTATCTGACGCAGGACGAACTGCTTGTCCCCGATGACAACGGTATGGCCGGCGTTGGCGCCGCCCTGGTAGCGCACTACCAGATCTGCGCGTTCTGCCAACACATCGACGAGCTTGCCTTTTCCCTCGTCGCCCCATTGGGCCCCGACGACCACGATGCAGGTCGTCTTCGGATCGAACATGCCGGCTCCCGGGCTGAAACAACAAAAGAGCCCCTCGCGGGGCTCTGCGTCCTCGGGCAAAGCTATCCCCCACAGGTGCAAAGGTCAATTCAGTGCCAGCGCCCTCGCCACCTGCTGTGCGGTCGTAAAGGAGAGATCGTCCGGCGTGTCAGCCGGCGTATGGATCCGTTGCAGGGTCTTCCAGGTAAGCCGTCCGATGGTGATCGCTCGAGCCTTCTTTCGCGCTAACGGCGCGCTGTCCACGAATATCCCGAGTGGAAGCCGCCGACTCCGGATTGGAATGTGGAGATGTGCCAGTGACGGAGCGAGATCTCTGGCGAACCGCTCACCGCCCGCATCGTGGCTCACCAGATAGAGCTTTCCTTCGTCGTCCAAGGTATCCAGGTTGATGGATTCCGCCCGATCGATGTCGGGGGTGTCACGGGCGAATACCCTGGCTCCCACAAGTCCAAACTCCTCCGCCCCCGTGATCAGAATGCCGAGGCGAGGATCGTAGCTCGCTTCAGCGGCGATCAACGCCGCGACTATCCCGGTTCCGTTGTCCCGTGCCCCTAGGGACTTGCCTCGGAGTCGTCCCCGCCCCGCCAGGAAGCTCGCGGCTACTGAGCTTCCTGCGGCCAGAGCCAAGGTTGTTAGTGATAGCGCGCCCTCGAGACGAGCCACGGCACATCCGACAAGCACGAGAACGGCAAAAATGATGACCCAGACCGCCACGAGCCGGCCGGCCATCGAATGGCCCTGTGCCTTTGAATCGAGGTGAGCAACGATCCACCGCGTGGGCCGTTCATGGCTCCGAGTGGCGATGAGGTTGGCGTCCTCTCGGGGCGGTTCGCCCAATGGGAGCCACCCCAGGCCCACCCCACCCGCGATTCCTGCCAGGACAATGAGGCCGGTCAGGCAGACGACTAATGCTGCCCATTCCGGCAGATCGCTCAGGTAGAGGAAGGGCAGGAGCAGGAGCGCCAGCCCACCGAGACCGGCGCCGAAGACTGGGAATGCATTGAGGCTGGCTGGTGCAAAGGTGAACTTCTGAAGTTCGACGCTGTAGCCGAGCGCGCGGAGGTGTTGGGCAACCAGGTCTCGAGCTCGTGCTGCCTCGGTGGTGCCGGCTTCTCGTGGGAGGGTCAGGAGGCGCCTCGTGACCTCATCAATCCTGCCCGAGCCCTCCCGGCTTGTCGTCAGGACGAAACCGCTCGTTTCGAACGCCGGCCTGCGGCAAAGGCGTTGCCAGCGGTCGTCAACGCAGCCCGCTGGGTTTCGGCGGTGATCAGCCCGGCGTCGACGAGCTCCTCCAGGTGCTGGTCGTAGGTTTGCGTGCCCAGGTCCCTTCTTCCATCCGCCATGATCTTCTTCACCTCAGGCACTCGTTCATGAATCTTGAGACATTCCCGAACCGCCGGGGTGGCGATCATCACTTCCAGTGCCGCCACTCGTCCGTCGTCGTCCTTTTTCGGCAGCAACTGCTGTGAGATGATGGCTCGCACTGCTTCAGAGAATCGCATACGTCCCACTTCGCGCTCAGCCGGAGGCAGAGTACCGATCACCCGCTCCACCGTCGCCACCACATCCGGTGTCGCAACCGTTCCGATCACCAAGCGGCCTGTCTCTGCCGCCTTGAGTGCTGTGTCAATGGTCGTGCCGTCCGCCATGTCTCCGAGCACGACCACGTCCGGGTCTTGCCGCAAGGCGGCACGCAGTCCAATCGCCAGACTGTCCGTATCCAGTCCGACTTCCCGTTGGGTAATCGAGCAGCTCAGGTCCCGATGGAGAAACTCGATAGGATTTTCAATGGTGACCACGTGCTTGTGCAGCGTACGATTGATGTGATGTACCATCGCGGCGACGGTCGAGCTCTTCCCGCTTCCGCTCACTCCACTTACCAGTACCAATCCGCGTTCCGATTCGGCAATCTGCTTCAGCACCTCTGGCAGACCGAGGGACTCGATCGTGGGAACCGTGAACGGGATCACCCGCATGACGATCATGAAGGAGGACCGCTGCCGGAGCACGTTGACCCGGAATCGGCCTACGCCGGGCATGCCCCAGGAACAGTCGAAGTCCCGCAGCCGGTCGATCCGGGCGCGGTCCTCCTCATTACTGATGAGCTTGAGCGCTATGGACTTCGTCTGATCCGGCGTCAGTCTCTGCTTGGTGAGCGGAACCAGCTTGCCGTTGATCCGGGCACGGAAGACGTCGCCTGCCTTGATGTGCAGATCCGACGCCCCGCGTTCGACAGCCGCCTTGATGATCTTTTCCAACCGGCCCGCCAGGGTGAAGGGATCGATTCGGTCACTCAGGACTCCAACCCTCGAGCCGGTGGCGACGCCAGTGCAGGTGGCAACGCCGGGAGCAACCCCATACGCTCACGAACCTCGCGCATGGTGCTGGCTGCCATACGTCGGGCGGTTC
>DATADG010000339.1:0-4404 GCA_036258655.1 Gemmatimonadales bacterium
CCCGCAGCTGAGGTCAGCGGCGGGAATGCCGGTCTGCCGATTCCTTCTCGGCGGCTTTGTACAGCGACCACGCCATGGCCGCGATACCTCGTGCAGCCTTTGTTTTGGGGTCAGTGGGCCCGGCGCGATTCGAACGCGCGACCTCTTGCTCCGGAGGCAAGCGCTCTATCCAACTGAGCTACGGACCCGATTTGTGGGAGGAAAACTCGCCTGCCGCAATGCTTTCCGCAACCGGGCACTAGCGCGTCGTTCAGCTACTCCCGGGAACGATTTTGAACACTGCACCCTGACCGGTCAGGAGGTAGATCTCCGCAGGAAGGTGTCCTTGTTAACTGCCGATGATCTGGTGCACTCGGGCCAAGTGGTTTGCCGAGCCGATCGACGCGGCTTGCGAGCCGGGGTATGGCAACCAGACTGGCTCGCCATCTATTCCGGACGGTGCCTTGACGCCCAGCCAGTGCAACATGGCGGGAAAGAGATCTACGGTGCGGAGCGGTACGTCCGGGATCGGTTGGCTCGACCAGACCGGGATTTCCATGTGCACCCGGATCATGCTCCCGTGACCCGAGCGGTGCTCCGGCAGCTCGAATCTACCGCGGAAGTCGTAGCCCTCCCGTGCAACGACCAGAAGATCGCCTGACCGCCGGGTGCGGAATTGATCTCGTAAGTGGAAGGGAGCGTCGGGGTATGTACTGCAGCGGGTGTTCTCCAGCCACTCGCGGGATGTTCCCCGCCAGCCGCCGCCCAGAAGAAGCGGATCTCCGGAGAGAGGCTGATACGCGATGATGTCACTGTTACCATGAAGAAGAGCCTCTCCCTCACGGCTCCCCACCCAGATCGTACCGGCTTCGGCTGCGGCGGCCAGGAACGCCACAGCCGGTTCTCGTGTCAGCGCCGCTATGATATCGTGGCGACTGCCGAAAGCATCGGGGTGCCGGAGACGTTCGATAGTCCACCGCTCAGCTCTTGCCTGGGTCGGCTGTGCGTACACCATCGCGGACCCGTTCCCTGCCACCATGACCGCAGCACGGGGTTTCCGCGCCCAGACAATCGGATGGGCAAGGGTGGGAATGCCACGGGCGCGAAACCAGTCGGCGAGATCCAAGTGCGTGTGCACCGGAGAGGCACCATGATCACTCACCAGCAGTATGAGGGAGTCATCCAACTCTCCCCGCAGCTGCAGCCGCTCACGAAGGCAGCCAACCACGCCGTCTATTCTTCGAAGCGCCCGGTGGACTTGCGAGGAGTCGTGCCCTGCCTGGTGGGTGTATCCATCCACCGCAGGGAACTGGGCAAAAACGAACCGCCATGGTCCCTCGACGGCCCGGCCCAGGTGCCTGCTCACAGAATCATCCGACGGCTGGTGCCACATGGCAACGTGGGCGACCGACCCCCACACCTTCCGCTCCAGCCGGGAGGGGTCCCGCGCCCGTGTGAGGCCCCGCGCTACTGGTGTGAAAATTCCAAGGCTTTCCGGAACCAGCTCGAAGACTGTATGCACATCCCGACGGATGTCCCTGTCGAGCATCGATGCCTGGTAGCCGCAGTAGCTCCGGATCGCGGCGCTGTCTCGCCACCAGCGACCTCGGTATGCTGCACGGTCGAGCCATCGAATTGATGGAATGTCGCAGCGTCCCGGAGCACAACCAGTGAGAAACGGCAGGTAGGCAACGCTGGTGGTGGAGGGAAAACCGGTGACGGCAGTTGACCGGCCGCCGTAGTTCAACATCGCTCGGAGGTGGGGAAGTTCGCCGGCGGCTAGGCGTCGCTCCGCCACGTCCGGCCGCAATCCATCTATTAAAAGGAGAAAGCAGCGCCTCATGCCTTCTCGGCGACTGGCGTCGGTCCGGACCCGACCATGTCAGGGCTCCGGTTCATCTTGCGGGCACCTCTCACCCCACAGGCGAGCGCAACCAGACTGGCGACCACCAGCAACGGTGCCGGAATGGGAAGCGCAACACCGACCCCTGCGAGCGCGATGTACCGCGCGCCGCGGCCGAGCACCACCGACAATTGGTATTTCCATAGTGGATATCCGGCGAGGACGGCGAGGAACCGCATGGGGTAGTGAGGGATGATCGGCAGAATGCAGGTTGCGACGAGTGACCAGAACGGCGCCTTGCGGTACCAGTGGAGGGACACCTGGGTCACCCGGTGATTGCGGAATCCGCGAGTGCCCTCGCGTGCCAGGATGCGCGCCAGCAGTTCCATGTTCCAGGCTTCAATCAGCAGCGTGGCGGCGACTGCAACGGCGACGATGAGCCACAGTGCGTACTTGCCGCCCAGATACACCAATGCTCCGTCATACGGAAGCGGAGCCAAAGAATTGCCGAGAAAAGTGTAGGGTATCAGGTAGAGCAGCCGACCCCACTCGGTCCAGGCATGTGCGGCTCCCAGCGCCAGCGCGCTGATGACAACCATGAGTGCCGGATATACCCATGGTGGGCGTGCCGGAGGCGACAGAGGCTGATTCGCGACTGGCAGTTGGGTCAAGAGATCTCCCTGAGTCGAGTGCGTCGGTAGCCGGCAGTGTGCATCGACAAGGACGCGAGCTGTTCGACTCAGTGCTGAGTGCAGGGATACCCTGAAGTGGCAACAAAGCTACACTGTTCAAGCCGGTCAGGCTACCGCGTCCAGGATCCTAACGCTTGCCGCGCGGCTTGGCAGTGCGGGCGCTCCGGGACCCAAGGATTCAACGCCCTCGAAGCCGAGCACGGTCAGGCAGCACTCGAGCTGCTCGCGAGACACCAGTCGCCGTAAAGGCGGTTTCAAATCCACCCATAGTACTTGAGAATCGTCCTGAGGCTCAGGGCGATGACTAGACCCCCAATCAGGATCATGAACGGCTTAACCGGGATGCGGGTACAGGCCCATGCGCCGATCGGGGCGGCAATGACGCCGCCTAGCGCGAGACCCAAGATGATAGGCCAATTGGTGAGGCCGAGGGTGAGCAGAAATGTCAGCGATGCGGCAAGGGTGACGAAGAACTCAACCGCGCTCACACTCCCGACCGTCATTCGAAGCTCGGCCCCACGGACGATCAGAGTGGTGGCAACGATAGGCCCCCAGCCTCCCCCACCTAGCGCATCGATAAATGCGCCCACGAATCCCAGGGGGGCGAGATGGGTACTGACGGTGCGGGGAGGGAACTCCCGGAACGCTTTCAGGATGATGATGCCTCCCATGATCAGGAGGTAGCCCGCCACATAGGGCCGGAGAACGTCGCCCGGGATGCTCGCCAGGATGTAGGCGCCGAGCACAGCGCCGATGATCGCCGGCAGGATCAGCTTGCGAAACAGCAGTCGGTTGACGTTACCGAACGCGTGATGGGAGGCAGCGGAGGCGCCGGTGGTGAAGCACTCGGCCGCGTGAACAGTAGCGCTGGTCAACGCGGGCGGCACGCCAAAACCCAGCAACAGGGTCGAGGCCGTGATTCCATAGGCCATTCCAAGGGCGCCATCAACCAGCTGGGCGGCAAATCCGGCTACCACGTACCACATGAACTCGTCTGGCATAGGTACCGACCTCATATGGTGCTGTGTGTCCGAATGGGTGGCGCATCGGCACCCGCCTCACGCCAGACACGCTCTGCTCTCCGTCTGGCAGATCAGGCTGGTATCCAGTGGCCGGCCGGTAATTTTCAGAGTATAACCGTTCGATTTTTGGGTCTAGGAGAGCGTTGCGATTACATAAGTACGGCAGGCGGTTACTAGGCGGGTGGCCCGGTTCCGGCGCGTTCTAGGCTCCGACTGCGCCAGGCCTTTAACTAGTTCGGGGCTTCATCCAGGTGAGTAACGCCGAGCGCTTTCTGAGCTGGTGCCTAAAGAAGCAGGCTATTGTAGTCACTATCAGTGGATCGAGGAGGCGCCCGGCTTCCTACCTGCTAGGACCCACGGGTACGATCCTCAAACGTCTCGAGT
The DNA here is from genome assembly GCA_036258655.1 of Gemmatimonadales bacterium. Lineage (GTDB taxonomy): Bacteria > Gemmatimonadota > Gemmatimonadetes > Gemmatimonadales > GWC2-71-9 > CAVVWJ01. The sequence continues at coordinate 3,921 of DATADG010000339.1, forward strand.
GCCTTCTCTTGCCGCTCAAGCACCACCCGTTGCCGCTGGGCGAGATCTTTTAACTCGGATAACGCCTCCCGGGCATCACTCAGGAGCACGCGGGCATCTTCCGCCGTTCTGCGCAGTGCCTCGGCCATTTCGCGGGCTATCTCAGCTAACTCGCGACCCCCTTCCTGGGCATCTCGTAAACGCTCGGCGCCTGTGCGGATCTCTTCGCTGTCGTCGCGGAACTCCTCATGCCTGCTCCGTATCGTCTCCGCGACTTGGCGGCCCTCCTCACTCAGACGACGGTGGAGTTCTTCCTGTTCGCGGCGTCGCTCGGCGGCCTCACGGGCGCGTTCCGCGGCCTCCGCGGTCTGATCAGTCGAACGTCTATCGTCCATCGGGTACGGGTACTCCGGCCCAGTTGAGGAGCCCGAGAAGATCGGACGCAAATCTGGCTTCCTGGGTTGCCAGATCGGGACACTAAACGTAGCTGCAAACAAGGTAGGCA
>DATADG010000340.1:0-4488 GCA_036258655.1 Gemmatimonadales bacterium
GAAGTCATCAAGGTTCCGCTGGCCAACCCAGGGCGCGCCGCGGTGGTTACCACGCCGCGGATCTTTGAAGGTCTCAAGGAGCCGCCGACGCATGGTGAAACGCCTGAGGATAGCGTCGCCCACGCTCGAGCCCTGAAGCAGGAGGTAGCGGCTGGAGCAATTGTCGTAAAGGTGCATGGCCAGGACATGGTAGTTTCACCCCAGCAGAGCAAAATGCTGCTCGATAGTGTGGTCCGGGCGCGGAACGGAAGCGGCACTCCCACTGCGCAGGACACTGCAGCCCTGCGGGAGTACATCACGCAAGTGGCGACCGAGATGATGGGACCTCATCCTGAAGAGGGAAGCGGTCCTACACAGTGCCACGACATCACGGTATATCCGGCAATCGGCCTTGCCGGCGGTGCCTGCGGCGGATATGGCCTCCTGCTCGACATTCGGGATCCCGCCCGCCCGGTTCGCATCGACGCCGTCGCCGACAGCAACTTCTCCTATTGGCACTCGGCGACGTTCAACAATGATGGAACCAAGATTCTCTTCTCCGACGAATGGGGCGGCGGCACCCAGCCCAAGTGCCGGAAGACGGATAAACCTGAATGGGGAGCGGACGCCATCTTCACGCTGAACGACCGGAAGATGAGGTTCCAGAGCTATTACAAGCTTCCAGCACCGCAGACGCCGCAGGAGAATTGTGTAGCGCACAACGGCTCGCTGATTCCGATTCCAGGGCGGGACGTGATGGTGCAGGGATGGTACCAGGGTGGCATCTCGGTTTTCGATTGGACCGACCCCAAGCGGCCCTATGAAATCGCGTTCTTCGATCGGGGACCGGTCAATGCAGAGACTCTGGAGAGCGGTGGCTCCTGGTCTGCCTACTGGTACAACGGCGTTATCGTCAGCTCCGAGATTGCGCGCGGGCTTGATATCCTGGAGCTCACTCCGAGCACATTCATCTCCGAGAACGAGATCGAGGCGGCCAAATCCGTCAAGCTGGAGTATCTCAATACTCAGGGGCAGCCGAAGCTGACGTGGCCGGCGACGTTCTCCCTCGCCCGGGCCTACCTCGACCAATTGGAGCGATCGAACGGCCTCGTTGAATCGAGAATCGCTGCCGTTCGTGCGGCGCTCCAGGACGCGGAAGATGCCAGCGATTCGGCTCGGCGCGACAAGCTGAACCAGCTTGCACTGGAGCTGGACGGCGATGCCAACCGGGCGAAGGATGCTGCAAAGGTGCGAATGCTCACGACCGCCATTCGGGAACTTGCAGTGGCGCCCCGGCTGGCGAGCCGATGATAGAAGGCGCTAAGACGGAAAGACGATAGCTGTGGGGCCGCCTCCTCAGGCCATGTCAGTCTCGGTCGGCTATGCCGCCGAAGCCCTGGCCTGGTAGCTCGCTTCTGCCGGTACTCGATAGAACCAGGCGACTAGCATACCGAGCAGCACGATGAGAATGGCATCGTACACGATCTGCCGCACGACCATACCAGCGGGCATCGGCTGCACGACGTAGTAGATCATGTAGGTCGGCACGACCGTCAGGAGAGCCACCGCCAGGCCGAAGCGAGCACCCTGGGAAGCCCAGGGCCTGGCCTCCACGCCCCGCGAGTAGATCCACACGAAGGCCCCGGCAAGGATAACGTGCGCCAGCACCATCCACGGCAAGTACCTCTGAGCTTCGGCTTCGGGCCGGAAGAGATGCGGGAGACGCGAGTAGTCGTCGTAGAGCAGGGTGCCGTGCACGAGGACGCTGCCGGCCATCCAGCCGATGAACACGGCCAGCCAGGCAAACACGAATCTTCGATTCATGACCCCTCCGCCGGTTGAAATGGATGTGTGTTGCGGTAGGGAGAACATGGTGTCCGGATTGAGCTTCGTCGAGGCCCTGGTGACACCGGTCACTGCAACTCTGCTGACATTTGACACACTTCCGCTACAGCAAGGAGGAGGAAAAACATGGCTATTACCTGGCGGAAGGATATCGACAAGGCGCTGGACGATGCACGTGCCCAGAAGCGGCACGTCCTACTGGACTTCAGCGCAGCCCCGATGTGAAGTGGATGCGCTCGGCTGGATGCCGAGGTGTATCCCGATGAACGGGTTGCCCGCTTTATTCAGGACAACTTCATCCCTGCGCGAATCCATGTGAAGGACCAGGCGGAGGATTACCGGCGCTATGCCCAACGCTACAACGCGCAATGGACTCCGACCCTGCTGGTGATCGATTCTCAAGGGACCGAGCGTCACCGGATCGAAGGTTTTCTCCCCGCCGACGATTTGCTGGCCCAGCTCACGCTGGGTCTGGGCCATTCTGCGTTTGTGCAGGAGCGGTGGGACGAAGCCGAACGCCGCTTCCGCGAGGTGGTCGACCGGTTTCCCAAGACCGAGTCGGCACCCGAAGCCCTCTACTGGGCAGGCGTCGCACGCTATAAAGGGAAGGGAGACGTTGCCGCGCTGGCCGAGACCGGACGGGAGTTTACCCGGCGCTATCAGGACAGCAGCTGGGCCAAGAAAGCCTCGGTCTGGCGGAGCTGAGCGGACCGCGCCGAGTCAGCCGTCGTTCCCGACTGCATTCTGCTGGGCGTGGTGCGCGGCTCCGCCGGCAATCGCCAGTTCGAGAAAGGAACCGACTTCACGTTCGGAAACGATCAACTCGTCACATCGCCGGTCCAGAATCGCGTAGTCGTCGCCCCACGTCCGAAGAAACGCTGCCCAGGCTTCCGGGCTGTCCCAGCTATCAATCGTGATAAACAATTCGGGATCAGTAGCGGACTGAAACAGATCTGTTCCAAGGAAGGCCTGTTCGCGACTAAAGAGGGTGGCCCAGGCGCCCTCGGGTCCGTAGACCTCCCGAAACTCATCAGCGCGCCCTGAGGCAACCCGAAATTGCCATATGCGGATAAAACTCACGGACAGCCCTTGTCAAAGATGATTTGCCATTTGCCATCAGATTCCCGTCGCCAAATCGAGCTGAAGGTACCAACCTTCTTGCCGCTGGGGTTGAACACCGGCCCGTTGCTGATGGCGAGATTGCCCGAGGGAAGTACTTCAATCTGGTCGGGTCTCCAAGAGAACGGAGCGGCCGGTTTCTCGAAGAATGGTCGCCATCCGTCGATGACAGCCCGCTTACCCCGCATGACCATGGTGTCGCCAAAGAAGATAGCCTCGGGAGACACGAATGACGCGAAAGCCTGGAGGTCTCGTTGGGCCATGCTTGCAGCAAAGCTGCTCTCGGCGACGAATACCTGGCGCTCGAGAGACGCTGCCTGCATCTGGCCGGTAAGCGAAAGGGGGTTGGCGACAGTCAGCATTAGCAGGAAGAGCAAACGGTTCATTGGCGGATCCGGATGGAGTCGTAGATCCGTACGGAGCTGATCCCGGAACGGTTTAGCGGCGCTCCGAGTAAGCGGCCGGTCACGCCCACTGTGTGCGACTCACCTAGCCCCGCGCTCCCGAAGCCAACGATCCAGTCCCGCAAGGTCCCGCACGATCTCCACTCCCCTGAGATGTCGGTTGGACGGGGCGCCGCGCCCACCCAGCAGGATCGGTATATGGCGGGGAAGCCGCCGCCGTAATGCCCGAATAGCGGCGATACCGTTCCGCGCCCGGGTTTGAATCCAGCTCAGCGCAACGGCGGCAATCGGAACTTCCCGGGTCAAAGCGGCAATCTGCGCAACCGGAGTATCCACGCCGAGTACCAATGGCCGCCAGCCGGCCAGGGCGAACACCACGGCCGCCATCTGGAGCCCGAGCCCGTGCAGCTCGCCGGGAAGAGTCGCGAGCGCCGCGATCGGCCCGGTGGCGCGATCATCCAGCGGTGAGCGCACCGCGCGGAGGAAGTCACCGAGCACCCCCGACGCAAAGTGCTCGTGCCGCACGTCCAGCTGCCCCTTGGCCCAGGCCTCCCCCAGTTCTGTCAGGAAAGCCGCCGCATGCTCCAGGAAGGCGAGCGGTCCGAGCCGGGCCCAATCCGCATGCAAACGCCGCTTGAGCCGGTCGTTGTCGTAGGCTCGCACCGCTTCGAAGGCCTCCTGCACCTCCCCGGATACTTGAGCGGGCTCAGCTGGCGACGCTCGCACCTGAGCCGGCTCGGTGCTCTGTGGCGGTGTGGAGTCGAGTAGCGCATTCAGCGCGCTCTCAGAGGCAGGAATTACCTCCGCGGCTCGGTGACCGCGGGCAATGGCCTGAGCCGCCCGGCGCAGGCGGGGCACCGTGTCCAACGAATACACTCTGTGACCTGAGGGTTTTCGCTCCGGCACCGGAAAACCGTAACGCCGCTCCCACGTTCTGATGGTATCGATCGGAATGCCAGTGGCCGTGGAGAGCGCGCCAATGGAGAGAAGCCCTTCGGCGCCAAACTCATCACGCACCAGGCCTCGACGCGGCATGCGGACCCCTCACGCGGAACTGTGATGGACAGGTACTATCCGAACTACGCGGCTTCGGGGTGGCGAGAGCCGCCCCGGGGCAGTGCCCCGAGGCGGCCGCTGACTT
>DATADG010000341.1:0-5861 GCA_036258655.1 Gemmatimonadales bacterium
GAGGTAGCGCTGGTACGACTCGGGTACCTCGTCTGGTCGATTGCTGACAATCGCGAGTGTAGGCGGGGCGGTGCCGATCTGAGAAGCGTAGAGGAGCTTGACCTCCTCGCCCGGCTTCTGGGGTGGAGCGTTTCGTTCGACCAGGCCGGCCAGCACCTTGTTGACCTCGGCGGTTGGGACTCGGAGTTCGCGGCTCTTCGCCACTTCGACGATCAACTCCAGAACTTTCCGGACCCGTTGGCCGGTCAGTGCCGAGACATACAGAAAGGGCACGTAGCGGAGGAACGGCGCCTTGGCAATGAGCGCCTCCTGACCCTGACGGGCTGTGTTGGCATCTTTCTCCTCAACCAGGTCCCACTTGTTTACCAGCACAATCAGACCGGCACCTTGGTCCCAGGCCTGGCTGGCGATGCGGAGATCCTGGTTGTGCATCCCGACTGTGGCATCCACCACGAGCACGCAGACGTGGGCTCGTTCAATGGCGCGCTGAGTACGCAGCGTCGCATAGAACTCCAGATCATCTTCTACTTTAGCACGTCGACGTAAGCCCGCGGTGTCTATGAACTTGAGCGACTTACCCTGAAAGCGCAAGAGACTGTCTACCGCGTCACGCGTGGTACCTGCCTCCGGTGCGACTACATGGCGTTCCTCCCCGAGTAGCCGGTTGACCAGGGAGGATTTTCCTACATTCGGGCGGCCTACGACCGCCACATTGATCGTCTGCTCATCCTCACCCTGATCGTAGGCAGGGAGTCGCTCGACGATGGCATCCAGCAGGTCACCACTTCCCTTGCCCACTGCGGCGCTTACTCCGATAGGGTCACCGAAGCCAAGGGCGTAGAAGTCGTACTGCTCCGTGCTGTGCTCGAGATTGTCCAGTTTGTTTACCGCGAGGAGGACGGGCCGCCCAGCCTTACGAAGTCGTTCGGCGATGGCGCGGTCCAGAGGATGCAGTCCCTCACGGCCATCCACGAGAAAGAGAATCACATCCGATTCGGCTAACGCGAACTCCACCTGGCGGCGAATCGACCGGTCCATCGAATCTTCCGAATCCGGCACCAGACCACCTGTGTCGACTACCCAGAAGTGTCGGCCCTGCCAGTCGGCATCTCCGAAATGCCGATCACGAGTCGTGCCCGGGCGCTCGGAGACAATTGCCGACCGACCGCCCAGGATTCGGTTGAATAAGGTGGATTTCCCCACGTTGGGCCGACCCACGATCGCCACAGTGGGCTTGCTCAAGCGGAACCCGGCTCCTGGACGGCGTCAACGAAATCTCGCGATGCACGAACCTGAAACGAGAACGAGGACTGCACGCTCGCAAGGGAAATGTTGTCGATGAAAAGGCCATCATCATTGATGGCCTCTCCCGGAAGCAATGCCAGGTCCAGGCTGGTGCAATCCTGGAGTGCGCGCTGCACAGCAGTGCCAGGCAAGAGTCCCGCAGTGGTGACACTGGCACCGAAGAGGGTATTCACAACCGGAATCAGGACAAAGCTCGAGCCCGTCATGCTGGAGAGCGGCTGCAGCACCATTGGCATGAGCTGAGCCATGGCGGTTCCGGTCACCACGCCGATACGCATCCCTGCCCAATCAGCGAGGACCCCCTCGCCCAGATGGATACGCTGCTGTAGCCACCGCACCGAGCCCACGCCATTCTCAACCTGATCGAACCCATCGTAGACATCTTCAGGAGGAAGATCGAGGCCGGCGCGGAGATATAACTCGTCCGCACCGAGCGCCCAGGAGATTCCTCGGTCGCGCCGAGCGATGGCCGCTCGCTCTTCGACCAGGGCGACTGCAGAGCGACATTCGTCCCGGGTAGGCTCACGGACGAGGTCGTGCTTGGAAAACTCTGTCAGCCCGACTGGGACGACTGAGCAGCTGAGTATGGCCGGCCCGAAATCGTAGAGCGTTCTCAGTGTCTGCCGCAGCACTGGGCCGTCATTCACTCCGGGAGCCATGACGATCTGGGTGTGAAACTGAATACCATGGCTGGCGAACTGCTGCAACTGGGGGATGATATCAGGCGCGTCGGGGTTTCTCAGGATGTAACGCCGAACCGTCGGGTCGGTCGCATGGACCGAGACATAGAGCGGTGAAAGTCGGTACTCGATGATTCGCTTTACGTCCCGCGGCTTCAGGTTTGTCAAGGTGGCAAAGTTGCCGTAGCGGAAGGAGAGCCGGTAGTCATCGTCACGGATGTACAGCACATCTCGCAGTCCCTGGGGGAGCCCATCGACGAAGCAGAAGTCGCAGCGGTTGGCGCAACGGCGGATGCGAGGGGGCTCGAGGGTCACCCCCATGGGCTCTCCCAGCGGTCGCTCGATGTCGAACTCGATCTCCTCGCCATCTGGCTGGCGGACGTGAAGCAGCAGCTCCTCGTCGGCAGTCAGGAACTCCCAATCCAGAAAGTCCTGAAGCTCGCGCCCGTTCACTGACAGGAGCTCGGTGCCTTCCCGTAGTCCCAGCTCGGCGGCGAGTGAATCCGGCTGGACTGAGCTTACTCGAATCATACGGACACCACAGAAGGACAGGCGGGAAGATCTCCCCCTGCATCGGCAAATTCAACCACAGCATCACTACCGGTGCTGCTCCAATCGGGCATACTTCGGGAGGGCCGGCAGTGGCCGGACAGGGCCAACTTCTGGCGTGCACGCCAGTGTCGAGGAGACCGCCGCATGGGGATCAAGTTGAAGCGCCTGGAAGACCAGGTGATGGTCATCACCGGAGCAACGAGTGGCATCGGGCTGGTTACGGCAAAGCGCGCCGCCGCGCGTGGTGCGCGCCTGGTATTGTGCTCCCGCAATGAAACCGAGTTGGAGGAAACCGTCGACCAGATACAGCGGAACGGAGGCACCGCCAGATCACTGGCGGTCGACGTCTCCAACCAGGAGAGCATGGAGCGGCTTGCCGCCACTGCAGTAGAGGAGTTTGGCTGCCTGGATACCTGGGTGAACAACGCCGGCGTGTCGTTCTATGGCCGACTCACCGAAGTGGCCATCGAAGACATGCGCCAGCTGTTCGAAGTGAATTTCTGGGGAACCGTCTACGGCTCGAGAGCCGCAGTGCCGCGAATGCGCGGGGCTGGGGGAGCACTGATCAACATCGGTAGCATTGTGTCTGATCGGGCAATTCCGTTGCAGGGCGCCTATTCCGCCTCGAAGCATGCCATCAAAGGTTTTACCGATGCACTTCGGATGGAATTGGAAGAAGAAGGGGTCCCGATCTCAGTAACGCTGATCAAGCCCTCGGCGATTGATACTCCCTACTTCAAGCACGCCAAGAACTACATGGAGGTGCAGCCCAAGCCGCCGGCCCCGGTCTACGCCCCTGAAGTAGTGGCTAATGCCATCCTTCGTGCCGCGGAGCACCCTGTTCGGGACATTACCATTGGTGGAGGAGGACGCTTCATCAGTGCCGTGGGGACAGCGCTGCCGCGGCTGACCGACATTTATATGGAACGAGCCATGTTCAGCTCACAACGCTCCGACATCCCGTCCGAAAGTCGTCCGGGCAACCTCTACCAACCGGCTACGGAGGAGAATCAGGAGCGTGGTGGCTACCAGGGTCACGTAATGCGATCGAGCGTGTATACCCAGGCGGCGCTGTCGCCGGGAAGAGCGCTCCTGGTAGCCGGGTTAGGACTGGCGGTCTTCGCCGGAATTCGTTCGTTGACGAGCTCCAGCGAAGACTGAGCCTACTGTACTCGCAGGATGTGGCCCGGTGACGGCACACCATTGCGGTTCAGGATAAATAGCATGTAATGGCCCGGAGGAGCGAGGTTCGGATTAGCCGGTGCGGTAACCTCGACTCCGCCTTCGGACGCCACGAAGCTCAGCGTATTTGCCCGGGCGTTCATGTCAAACGCATGGGTAACCGACCCGAGCCGGATCCAGCGCGCCTCAGTAATCTGAGCGGCGTTGGGGGTAGCGACCGTGAAGGTTTGACCATATCCCACGGTAGAAGGTGCGGACGTGATGGAAGGACGCGTCCCTTTGAACAGGTATGGTGGTGAAAAGATCTGATGATTGTTCTCAGATGGTACGGGAGTAACGCCGTCCCCGATCAACGCGTCACCACTGGCACCGTGCAGCACCGTTCCATCGGGCAGTAGCAGCGAGACCGAGTGATAGATCCGCATAATATTGGGATCGCTGGCGCTGAGCGTGCTCCAGCTGCCGGTGCTGGGATTCCAGATCTCCGCCTCCTGGACGGCAAGGCCAGGATCTATGTTCACGAACCTGCCCCCGCGGGTACCGCCAGTTGCCAGCACCTGTCCGTCGGGGAGAATCGTCGCGTTCATGTGCCGGCGAGGGAATGCCATGGATCCTGTGCTCCGCCAGGCCGGTACAGTCTGATTTAAATCGATGGTTTCGGCGGTGGCCGTGGGCGTGCTGGACTTCGGGTCCGGCGATTTCCAGTTGGGGTCACCACCACCGCCTACCACAAGAATTTTCCCGGTATCGTACATCACCGCGGATCCATAATCCCGATTGAATTGGTAGACGTGAGTGGGACCCCCGATCCAACTACCCCGACCGGCGCCGCTGCTCGCGTCAGGGTTGAACCAGCGTGACTGCACCCGCTCGCTGGCGTAGAAGAGCATTCCGTTCTTGGGGTCGACGAAGTTCCGCGGGTAATAGGGTATCTCGAGGTTGCCGGCGCCCGGAAGCGGAACCCACTGGTTGTTCTCCCAGATCTCCGGTGTCGTGACCACGGCCTTCCGCTCGTCGCGCCCGGCCATTGAAACGACCCTGCCATCGGCCAATACCGTCAGCGTGGGGTACCACCGACCATGTACCATGTCGGGGCCCTTCTGCGGAGCGCCGTTACCATCGAAGAAGTAGGTGACCTTGATGCCAGCATCATCCTGGTGATGCCCGCCCGCCACCATCAGACGGCCATCTGCCAAGAGTGTGTGGCCCGCACAGAACAACATGTCCTCCACGTGGATCTCGGGAAGACCGCTCGGCGCGGCCTGTGATGCTGGATCCCAGATCCGCGGCATGCCCATGGTGTCCGCGGGCGACCCCGCGATCGTGTCGGTCTTACCCCAGGCGAAGATCTTTCCGCTCGGCAAGAGACTCATGTGGAGCGGCACGATATCCCAGTTCACCACTGGGCCCCAGGATCCCATGGCCGCTGCCTCGGGAAGTGGATCGACATCGATGGGGGACGAAGTGACCGTGACGGAGCCCGCGGTGAATACGAGATCGTGGGTGCCAGTCCCCCGGATACCAAGATCCGCAAAGGTAGCTGTTCCGCTTGCGTCCGTAGTCGCGGTCGTCCTGCCCTCTAGAGTTCCGGCGCCGGAGCCGATTGTGGCAGCCACCGAAACGCCACTGGCAGGGACACCGTTTACGTCCTGTACCTGTACGGCCGGCTGAACCACCGGATCGAAGACTTCACCATCCAGCGCCGAGACTGGGGGATTCGTCGTAATTGTGATGCTGCCGATTTCAGCAGAAGGAACGGCAGTGGCGACGAAGGTAACAGGGGAGCCTTGCAGTCCTGTTGCTGTGGCCGTCGTGGTCTGCTCCCCCAGGTCGGGACCAAGCACGCGCTGCACCGATGCGCGGCCGTTCGAGCCCGTCTTGGAGAGCGAGGCTGACACGCTTCCGCCCCCTTGAGCTGCCCAGTGGACGTCTACCCCCGCGACGGGGTCACCCGTCTCATCGGTGACCTCCACAACTAGTGGGTGCGAGAGCGGCTGCCCGGCGACCGCGCGCTGCTCGTTCCCGCTAACCATGTCGATGTCAGTTGGGGCGGTTACGTCGGTGCCGCCATCGCACTGCAATGAAAGGATGGCCAACACGCCTACTGTTCCCCACGAACGTAGCTGCCGAATGGTCATATTA
>DATADG010000342.1:0-5683 GCA_036258655.1 Gemmatimonadales bacterium
ACCGAGGAGAGAACCCGATCCACTGAGCAACTCCACGCGTTGGACATGCTCCATCGGAAGGAGGTCAAAGTTCACCTCTGCCGCATCCGGTTCGTTCTGCCGGACGCCATCGAGGAACACCGACACACCCGGAGGCAGGCCCACTACAGGTCCCACATTAAATCCCCGGCTGCTGATGTTGATCTTGAACGGGGTCCCCAGGTCATCGTAGAGGGAGATGCCTGGCTGCGTGGCGAGTGCTTCGGCGAGCAACCGAGGCTCCCAGGCATCGATCTCTTGTCCCGTGACGGTGGAGATCCGGGCGGGAATGCCCGATCCGATGGCAGGTCCGGCAGTCGGTGCGATTGAGCTGGTCACCTCCAGTGTCTCCAGCTGCGTTACGCGGGAGGTGTCAACAGGAAGAGTGTCGACCTCCTGCGCGGTGAGGATTCCCGGCAATGAGAGAGTCAGGAGTAAACGACAAAGCGCCAGATGCATGATGATCTCACTTGCGGGTGCCCGTCACCGCGGCACGCTATCGTGAGTGGGGAAGCAATCGCCAATCACGTCCAGACGTGTCAGCATGAGGGAGGAACACATACAAACGGGCCCCCCGGAATGTGGAAGCCGGGGGGCCGGAAACCTCGGGTGCTTCCGAAATTTCACTGCCGGCCAACATCCAAGGCCGGCCGTGATCGGTTGGCCTCCAGCCACTCGAGAATCTTCTGCTTTACCGCGCCGGCGGCTTCACCAGGCTCGGCGGAAAAACTGGTCAACGGCGCTCCGTCATGGAGCAGTTGCCACACTGGGCCAGGACCCGGAGCGGCATCGGCGCCATCTTTCCGCACCGCATCATACTCTTCGCCCTGCCACCACACTGTCACCCGGTTGGCCATCGTTACTCCTGGTAGAGGTCGATCAATGCCTCTACAGGGTCGTAACTTAGACCTCCTCAGGCGGTGACGAAGGTCACGTGTACGCGCCGTGCCCGGTGATTGCCTCGCCCACGATCAGGGAGTGCATGTCGTGAGTTCCTTCATAGGTATACACGGACTCCAGGTTGGCCATGTGCCGCATCGAGTGGTATTCAGCCAGGATCCCGTTGGCCCCCAGGAGACGGCGCGCCTCGCGGGCGCATTCGCAGGCCATGTTTACGTTATTACGCTTGCACAAAGAAACCTGGTAGGGCGTCATGCTGCCGGCGTCTTTCAGCTTCCCTAGCTGCAAGGTCATGAACTGCGCCTTGGTGATCTCCGTCAACATATCGACCAGGCGAACCTGCTGAATCTGGGTGGCCGCAATCGGCTTGTCGAACATCACCCGCTGTCCTGCATAGCGAAGTGCTTCATCGTAGCACGCCATGGCGGCGCCGATCGCTCCCCAGGCAATGCCATAGCGCGCCTGGGTAAGACACATCAGGGGACTCTTGAGGCCGCTGGACTTGGGGAGGACCGCGTCTTTCGGCAGGTGGACGTCCTGAAGGTGGATCTCGCTGGTATCCGACGCCCGCAGCGACAACTTCCCCTTCTGATCCTTTCCAGTGTACCCCTTCGTGTCGGTCGGCACGATGAAGCCGCGGATCGACTTGGGATCCTTGATGTCTCCGGTCTTGGCCCAGATGATCGAGACGGTTGCCTGCGAGCCGTTGGTGATCCACATTTTCGTCCCGTTAAGCACCCACCCATCACTGGTCTCGCGAGCGGTGGTGACCATCCCGCCGGGATTGGATCCGTAGTCAGGCTCCGTCAGCCCGAAACAACCGATTTCCTGGCCTGAGGCGAGCAATGGAAGCCACTGTTTCTTCTGTTCGTCGCTGCCGAAGGCATAGATCGGATACATCACCAGAGCGCCTTGTACCGACGCAAAGGAGCGGATCCCGCTGTCGCCCCGCTCCAGCTCCTGCATGATGAGCCCGTACGCCACGTTGTTGAGTCCGGCGCAGCCGTATTCCTCCGGCAGATTGGCGCCGAATAGGCCGAGCTCGGCCATACCGGGGATCAGTTGTTTGGGGAACTTGCCTTCGACGTATGCCTGTCCGATGATCGGGATCAGGTTCTCGTCCACCCAGCTCCGTACAGTGTCGCGGACGGCGCGCTCTTCTTCGGAGAGGAGCGAATCGAAGTTGAGAAAGTCGACCCCGGTGAACTGGGAGGTGCCGGTCGCCGTCGCCATCGAAGTGCCTCGTGAGGATGAAGTTGCAGGTATGCGGAAATATAACGGCAGGACAGCGGAGCAGCCGCCTTCACCTCACGGGAAACGGTTCACTGAAGGGGACCGGGCACTGCCGTCAACTGTCGTTTCGCATGGGGGAGCACCCCCACCTCGCGTGCCTTGCTGCGAAAGCAGGGCCCATGGTCGACCGGAAAACCGGATTCGGCCTGCCACTGGTGCACCATCTCGTGCAGCATAGTGTGCTCCACCTCGATCCAGGGATGTCGCTCTAGGTGTCTCCGGCTCACCGCGATCTCGGCCGCGCGGCCGGTCTGGGCATCGACTGCCAGTTCACCCAGGCGCCGCTTCATTCTATTTGAGATCCGGATGGGGATCTCCGGCAGCGCAGCACCGAAGTGACGCAGGTTGAGCTCGCGATGCAGCTCCTTCAATCTTTGGAGTAGTCGCAGATCGCCCGGCCGAGGCCGATCGAGGCGGGTGATCCGATCCCCCACAGGTGTGTACGCGTGCACCGGGAACTCGAGAAAATCGCGCTCCGCGTGACGACGCAGCACGCGGGGCACTCTGGGGTTCAAAAATCGTACGACCGCCTTCAGGACATCGTCGGGAGCGAACGCATAGCCCCGGTGAATCCGGAGAACCCGCCGGTTAAGACTCAGCATCACTGTCTGATTCGTGTGAGTGAGGATTCGATCGACCTCCCGGAGACCGAGCGCCCGCAGCCGTTCAGGGAGACAATCCTCGAACAGGAAGCACTGCCCCACTGCCCCGCTGCGCCGCTTTCCGGCCATCAAAGCCCTTGATCTCCACCGGCAACCGACACCGCCACCTTCGGCGCTCCCTTGCGGCCAAAGGAGAACTTGTCGGAGGGGATGAACTGGCGGTCAGAGGAGACCCAGCGAAAGTGCTGGATCTGCACCGACTGTGGATCGAGCGTCACCAGGTTGAACACGGAAGGCCGGCCGCCCCGCTGGCGATAGCTGTGCGTGCCCGAGGTGCTGACTGCGAGTCCACCCTCGATCTGTCCCGCGCCTTCGTGGTGATCGTGCCCGCAGAGGATTACATCCGCCCCGGTGGCGACCAGCCGCTTGTGAGCCGAGCGCCAGCGAGCCAGCCCCATGCGCCCGGTGCCTCCCGCCAGCACGTTGTGGTGCAGCACGAGCACCTTGGCCAGATCGGCCGGCGCCTGCTCGAAGATCCGCTGGACTCGCCTGGTCTCCGAGCGCGGCAGATGTCCCTTGACGGCGAGATCACGCAGGTTGGAGGTCATCGAGCCGAAGGCCACACCGTAACTGCTGAGTGCGCCGGCCAGGATCGCTCCGGGGATTTCGAGTACCGGCCGGAGCTCGCCGTAGTAGCGCATGTACTTGGCATACTTTCGCTTTTCGCCGAGGAGACCGAGTGGGCTTCTCCACCACTCGATGTCGTGGTTGCCCGGCACAATCAGCGCGGGCGTGCGGAGTCGCATGCGGTGGAGAAATACGTGGGCCGCCTGGAACTCTCCGTGGCGGGCCCTTTGACTCAGGTCTCCGGATACGACCAGCGCGCTGACATTGAGAGTGGGGAGGAACTCCTCCAGCGCCTCGATCTGCTTGAGGTCGGCGTAGCCGCCGAAATGGAGGTCAGAGAGGTGGGCGAGGGTGATGGGTGAGGTCATCGCTCCATTTTACCAACTGGCCTCAATCGGAGCCACGTTCGCCTTCACCAGATGACGCGGATACGATAGCTCAGCACCGCCTCCCCGCGTGCCGGCACCCGCACCCGGAAGCGGGTGATCGTCGATGAAATCTTCTCCGGCGGCACCGAGCTCGAGACCACGCTCCATTCGCCGGCCCGCTCCTCCTGCACATCGATCATCGCGGCGGTATCGGTGGCGTTGGTAAGGGTCACTCGATAGTCCGCGGTAGCAACGGTATGCACTCCCCGCGCCTTGGTGCTATCCCGCCGGGTGCTGTAACTGGTCTGCACCCGTCTGGCAGTGAGATCGAAGGCATTGCCTGCCTTGAGAGTGAGGTCCCTGCCAGGCGCCGTGTGCTCCATTGCTGCCTCGCCCACGAGCTGGAGAGCGCCGGTGGTATCGGTCTGATATACTCGGGCCACACCTCCGGGAAGAGGCTGGTCTCCGAAACTGGTCTTGCGCGGCCGCTTGATGGTATAGGTGATCTCGACCGGAAGATCCACCTGCTCACCTTGTTGCGGGAGAAACCCCCAGTAGGGCACGTCGCCGTGCACGATGTAGTTGTGCTCGTATCTGACTTCGGCCGGCTCGAACAAGGCCTGAGAGGTCGTCTGGCCGGGGAGGAGCGTGCTTCGGCCGGACAACGAGTAGAGATGGAATTCCCCGACCCGCTGTTCTACGGCGACATCGCTCATGGCGGTCTGCGCGGCAGCCCGCAGCTCCTCACGCATGAGGGGCCGAGGAGGCTGCGGTGGTGCTTCGGCGCGGCCCACTGCCCCGGCAAGAAGATGGACCTCTGCGTTGTCCGCCCGGAGCGATTCCGACGTCAACACCGCCATGCCCGACACACGAGCGTCTTTGGGATCCAGTATCACCTGGTAGCTCGCCTTCCACGATGCACCGGTCGTGAAGTAGCCGAGTCTCAGCTGGTCCTGCGCCCGCGGGCTGCGGACTCCGAGCACGGCAGACGGCTCGGCCACGACGACGTCGGGAGGATAGAGTGCCAGTCCCGGCGCTGTGAAGCTGATTCGACCGTCTGGCAGTTGCAACCGAAGCGGATCGACGCCGAGCACCAGCGCGCTGATCGTATCGTTGGACTCGGGTAACCGGAAGACCAGCCGCTTGCCGATTGACCTCCGCAGGGCACTGGCCTCGTCCACCGCACCGTCATAGATCACCCGCTGCAGCAGTACCAGGGAGTCGAGACTGAAGATGGTTCCTGGATCCAATGGTCCCAGCACCAGCCGCTGGGTGGACTGCCCCTGCGGAACCTTGGCCTGCACCGACCGCCGCACCAGCACCCGGCCGTCGTTGTAGATCGTGATGGAGGTTTGGCCGTATAGCGGCGGGGCAGCGGGGCTGCGGGGCAGCGGGGCGGTGCTCGCAACTAGCAGCGCTGCCACTCGAACTACACCGGGAAATCGCAGAAGGTCCGCAAACCTCGCCGGCTGCCCCTCTGCCCTTCTGCCCCTCTGCCTCTCTGTCATTTGAGATACTCCATGGCCACGAGAGTAGCGATCCGCCGCACGATGATATAGGTGGCGAGAACCGCGATGCCGCCGTAGAGCCGCGCCATTGGGGCTCCCGGGATGCGAATGGCTACGTATGCCGCCATCAGCACCGTAACGGCCAAGGAGATGCGGCTGGCCAGTCGGCTTGCACGCCGTTTCCGTTCGGCCACGCAGTCGGGGCACAAATCGCCCCACCGGAGCCCGCGTACCCGCTTCCGGCAACGGGCGCAGGGAACCTCAGGCAGCCCGCCGAGCCACTGCATTGCCGAAGTCCTCGGTGGAGGCGGTCCCACCGAGATCGCGGGTGCGGATTCCGTCCTTCACGATGGTAGTGACAACGGCC
>DATADG010000343.1:0-2241 GCA_036258655.1 Gemmatimonadales bacterium
CGTCCCGTTCCGCGGGAGTGACGAGCGGCTGGTCGAGCGGCTCCAGGCGCAGGACGGCGGAATCGATCTTCGGCCGAGGCTGAAACGCACCGGCGGCAACGGTGAACACTCGCTCAGCGGACGCGACCGCCTGCACTCCGATGGTGAGCGCGCCGTAGGCAGAGGTACCCGGCGCCGCAGTTACTCGGTCCGCCACTTCCTTTTGCACCAGAAAGACAATGCGCGATGGCAACGGTGGCGTCAGCGCCTTGTCGAGCAGCGGCGAGGTGATGTTGTAGGGGATGTTTCCCGCCAGCAGGTATGGACCACCCGCGAGAGCCCGCCAGTCGGTCTCGAGCGCGTCCGCAGCTACGATTTCAATGGATGGGAACCGCTCCTGTAGCGGGCCCACGAGATCACGATCCTTCTCAATGGCAATGACGTTGCCGGTGCGCTTTACCAGCTCGGCAGTGAGGCCGCCGCGCCCAGGCCCGATCTCGACGACAGTGTCCTGGGGCCTGACGTCGAGAGCATCCACTATCCGGGCCAGAATCCTGGGATCCGCGAGAAAATGCTGTCCCAGACGTCGCTTGGCCCGAGGCATGCTAGATCCGCATGGCCAGCAGCGTCCGATCGTCCACCGGCATGACGCCAAACGACTCTGCATCCTCCAGCACCGCGCGTACGACCATCTCGGGCGACTCAGACCGGTGCGCGGAGATCCGCGCCAGCAATCGGTGTTCGCCGTATGGCTCACCTGCCGCATTGCGAGCGTCCACCAGACCGTCGGTCCAGAGCACCAGCAGATCGGAGCCAGCCACCCAGGACACCTCCCGTCGGTGAATGGTTCCGCTCGAGGACAGACCCAGGGGTGGAGCGGTAGCCACGAGTCGCTCCGGCGGCCCCGAATGAGGAATCCGGAATCCATGCGGGTGCCCGGCACTGGCATAAGACAGCAGGCCCGCCTTGGGATCGAGCACGCCGTAGAATACGCTGAGGTGCATCTCGGTCCTGGCCAACTCACTGGAAAGGCTGTCCAGCAGTGCCCTCAGCGTCTCGTCTGCCGTTGATTCTGCGACAGCGTGAATACCGGCCGCCGCCATGACCAGCGCCATGACCAGAGCGGCGGAGAATCCATGCGATGCCACATCACCCAGCATGACACCCACCCGCCCTCTGCCCAGGCGGCTGAAAGTGTAGAAGTCACCACCAACCGACTCGGCGGGAAGGCAACGCGCCGCCACCTCTGCCGCACCCTGAAGCACGGAGGGAGAGGGCAGCAGCTTGAGCTGAAGATCGTGCGCCAGCTCGAGCTCGCGCTGCACCCGCTGCTGCCGGAGGTCGCGGTCCACCAGTCTGGCATTCTCCACGGCGGCACCGATTTGATTGGCCACGGCGCTCACCAGCTTGCGGTCGTCGAGCGTGAACCGATCTCCTCCGATCCGGTCCGTAAGATTCAGCACACCGACACAGCGGAGTTCGGTCCCGGGAGCCGCATAGCAGATCGGCACGCTGATGAACGAATGGCCGCGGTAACCCCGACTGTCGCCACAGTCGGGTGCCACTGACTCTGGATTGGTCGGGTCGAAGGTGATGATGCGCTCCTCACGGAACACGCGCGCGGCCACGGAGCAGTCATCGTCTACATCGACCGGCGCCAGTGTGTCCGTGGCGAACCCACGTGCCGCGACTGTTCGCAGGGTGCGGGTCGCCTCTTCATACACCATGATCGATGCCCGCCGTGCCCCCACCACAGCGCTCACCTCGCGAACGATGATTTCTGCGGCTTCCTCCAGCCGAACCGTACGCCCGAGAATCTCGCTGATGGCATAGAGCAGATCGATTTCCTCGTAGCGCCCCGCCAGCTCATCAGCCACCTGCGCGCGCTGCCGTTCCGCCTCGAGCAGCGCCCCCACGACCGGTGCCATCAGGCGGCCGGTCCGCTCCAGCCCGGTGGCATCTCCGCCTGCAACCTCCAGCCAGACTTCTGCCACGCCGGGCACGGGCTGCAGCCACGCAGGCCCGTCACGCGTCGCGATCTGACCCGCCCTCTCCGGCACCGGCAAGGTCCAGCCCGGATCATTGCCGCCGGCGAGCTGGAGGACTCGAGACTCGGCACGCCAGAGCCGCACCCGGCTTTCGACCAGCTCGCCGAGTGCATGCAGCACGTGATCCAGGCGCCCTACGTGCGGCGCAGTATCATGCAGATGGAGTTTCCTTGCTCATTGAAGTGCACCGAATCAACGAGCTTGCGGATGAGAA
>DATADG010000344.1:0-8163 GCA_036258655.1 Gemmatimonadales bacterium
CCTCCCGGTGAGAGCGAGCGGCTTCACTCACCCGAGGAGATCCGGATGCTGGTGGAGCAGAGCACCGAAGGCGGCAGTCTGCTGAAGCAGGATGCCCGATTGATCGAGGGGGTGTTCGAGTTCAGCGAGAAAACCGCGCAAGAAGTCATGACTCCACGGACCCAGATGGCGGCACTCGACGCGGATCTTACCGTGGAAGCGGCAGCCGACCAGGTCGCCATTCACGGCCGGTCGCGCTATCCAGCCTTCACCGAGTCACTGGATGACATCATCGGTGTCGTGCATGCCAAGGACATCCTCGCGGCGCTGCGATCACGGCCTGGTCAGACCATTCGCGTCATCATGCGGCCGACCCTGTTCGTCCCCGGCACCCGGGAAGTCGAGGACGTCCTCGCGGACATGAAGCGGCTCAAGAATCATCTCGCCATTGTGCTCGATGAGTACGGCGGCACGGCGGGCCTGGTGACCATGGAAGACCTGCTGGAGGAGATCGTCGGTCCGATCTACGATGAGCATGACCCCCTGGACCGGAGTGGTCCTCAGGACGGCGGGCGTCGACTCGATGGTTCGATGCCCATATCGGATTTCAACGCCGAGTACGGCGCCGCCATGGACGACACAGACTACACCACCATCGGTGGGTATGTGTTCGGCCAGCTGGGACGGCTGCCGCGTGCGGGCGACCGGGTGTCGGCCGGGCTCTTCACCTTCGAGGTAGTTGAAATGGATGGCCGCCGGGTCAAGACGATACGCCTCCACACCGCCAGACCAGAGGATGCCCAGAAAGCGGAGGACGCCGCTACGGCCAAGCCGGCCTGATGTTTCCCGCATCATTGGCGGCGATTCCCCCCGGAGCACTCGATCACACTGGCGAAGCCGCGCGCCGGCGACGGGGCTTGCAGCACGCAGCCATGAATGTGCTCGAGCGTGCCGGGTATGAGGAGCTGATCCCACCCACATTCGAATACGAGGACACGTTTCTCCGCGCGGGCGGTCCGGGCGTGGCGGAGCGTCTGGTTCGCTTTCCCGATCGGGACGGGCGCATTTTGGCTTTGCGGTACGACTTTACCTCCAGTCTCGCGCGAGTGGCCGCGACCACGTATTCGGCAGCCGATAGTCCGCTCCGGCTTTGCTATTCGGGCATGGTGTATCGGCAGGACCCGGAGCGCGGCGGGCGGCCACGCGAAATGCTTCAGGTCGGCGCCGAGCTGCTGGGACAGGGCGATCTCGCGGCAGATATCGAGGTAGTCCGGCTGACGGTGACGCTGCTTCAGGCCGCGGGGCTGAGCGAGTTCCAGGTGAATCTGGGACATGTCGGCGTCTTGGCTGCCGGCCTCCAGTCACTGGACGAGCCGCTTCGGTCAGACGTGCGACGGTGGATCGATCGAAAAGACCGGGGGAGCTTGTCGCGTGCGCTGGCGCATCGGTTCGGGGATGTCTGCGCGCTCACGACCCTCCCTTTCGTGATCGGCCGGCGCGAGGCACTGGAAGACGCGATGAGACGTGCACCCGAAGCGTCCCTGGCCGGGCTCCAACACCTGCTCGCCCTCGATTCAGCGCTGAGTCCGGCCGAGCGCGCTCATCTGGTGTACGACCTGGGTGAGGTTCGCGGGCTCGATTATTACACGGGCATTCACTTCGAGCTGTACATCGCAGGAGCCGGCCGCGCGGTCGGGGCCGGCGGCCGATACGACGACCTGATGGCGCGGTTCGGCCGGCCGATGTCCGCCGTGGGCATGTCGCTCGACATCGACGCCATCGCTGAGGTGCCGGTATGAGCCGGTTGAGGATTGCGGTCGCCAAGGGGCGCCTCTACGAGCCAGCGAAAGCACGGTTCCGGAACGCTGGAATCGAAATGAGGGATGACGGAGGGCGAAAGCTGCTTATCTCGTCCAGCGATCCGCGATTTGAATTTCTGGTGGTAAAACCGGGCGACGTTCCGGTGTACGTGGAGTCAGGCGCGGCCGATCTGGGAATTACCGGCACGGATGTGCTAAGGGAGAGTGGTGCGGACGTGCTGGAGCCGTTGGAACTGCAGTTCGGGTTCTGCCGCATGGTCGTCGCCGCTCCCGCCGAGGCCGCGTATCCACTGTTACCGGGCGGGGTCACACCGCGAGTGGCGACAAAATATCCGCGGCTGTCGCAGGCATACTTCGCCTCGAACGGGCGACCAGTGGACATCGTGCAGGTGGGCGGGTCGGTGGAGGTGGCTCCGTTGCTCAACCTATCGCACTGGATCGTGGATCTGGTGGACACCGGTAACACGTTGCGGGCCAACGGACTGGTGGAACGAGCCACGATTCTGGAGTGCAGCGCCGTGCTGGTTGCGAACCGCGCGAGTCAAAAGCTCAAGCTGGATACGTATCTGGAGTTGATGGATCGGCTGGAGCGGCAATCGTCCTAGGGGTTAGTTCGGGCGGCTCCCGCAGGCACGTCAGTTACGTTCTGGATGAGGTTGCCTTGCTTTTTGCTCTCGACGCCAGCAGCGCGGCTAGCTCGATGGCCGCGCGCATGCTGGACGGATCTGCCTTGCCCGTGCCAGCAATGTCGAAGGCGGTCCCGTGGTCAGGTGAGGTCCGGGGAAAGGGAAGACCCACGGTGACGTTTACCGCACGCCCAAACGCCGCAACCTTGATGGCAGTCATCCCCACATCGTGGTAGGGCGCGAGCACCGCGTCGAATTCTCCCCGCATGGCTCGCACGAACACGGTATCCGCGGGAAGCGGCCCTGCCGCTTGAAGCCGGGTTGCCGCGGGACTCAGTATCCGCTCTTCTTCATCCCCGAATAGCCCTGCTTCACCCGCGTGTGGATTCAGCGCACACACCGCGAGCCGCGGCTGCTCGATTCCCCACCACTCCCGGAGCGCCCGCTCGACGACTCGTCCGGTGCGCACCACGCGATCCATGGTCAGGAGCACCGGAACATCACGCAGCGGCACGTGCGTCGTGACTAGCACCACTCGCAATGGATGGTCGTCGATCTCGGAGGGACTCGGTTCTGCCGCGAGCATCATGGCAACGTCGACGTCACCAGCCAGGTGGGCCAGCCATTCGGTATGACCGGGATACGGAAAACCCGCCAGATGGAGGGAGTGCTTATGAGCCGGCCCGGTGACGACCGCGTCCACTTTGCCGTCGAGGGCCAGTTTGACGGCGGCTTCCACCGCATTTCCCGTAATCCGGCCGGCGCGAATGGCACGATTGCGATCCGCACCGGATTCGCCGGAGCCGAGCCCCCAGCTTCCCACGGAGACTTTGGTAGAGGCCTGGAGTGGAGCGATCTGATCCTCAGCTCCAATGACGGTCACATCGGCGGCGAGTGAATCTGCGAGGGCCCGAGCCGTGATCTCGGGACCAACGCCCCGGGGATCGCCCAGCGCAATCGCCACTCGGGGCATGCTCTCCCCGCCTCTCTTCTCCGTCTTCTCCAACCTCTACGTTCGTATCTCGACGTACGTCGCGTCTCGGAGCCGGTCGATATAGCGCCGGATGGCCAGCTGCTGGCCCAGCTGTTCACGGATGCGGTCTCGCACATCCTCGTATTTGATCTGGCCTTCGGGCCGGCGGTCGGTGACCTGAAGCACGACGAACTGGTCGCGTCCACCCGACCCTGGCATGGTGAACACGGGCAGAATGGTGCCCGTTCCGGCGTCGCCGATGACCTTGGCGTAGTTCTCTGGCAGCTTGGTGACCGGCACATTCTGGGCTTGCCGCTCCGCCGATCGGTCGTGGTAAAGCCGCTGGAGTGAATCGAACGACGCACCAGCGAGAAGCGCGCTCCGCACGGAATCGGCCAGTGTGCGCGCGCGCTCTACGTGAGCGGAATCAATCTCCGGCACCAGCAGAATGTGACGGGCCTGGACCTCGGCGGGCTGTAACCGCTCCACTTGAATGATGTGGTAGCCGAACGGAGACCTCACCGGATCGGAGATGACCCCTGGCTTGAGCGCGAATGCCACTGCCTCGAACTCCGGCACCATCACGCCTCGCCGGAACCAGTTGAGCGATCCGCCCTGCTCCTTGGAGCCGGGGTCCTGGGAGAAGCGGCGAGCGGCAGTGGCGAAATCAGCGCCCCGGCGAAGCTCGAGCACGATCGAATCAGCTTTCGCTTTCGCCCGCGCCTGAGCGGCCGGGGCGGCAACCGGTGAGATCACAACCTGGCGAAACGAGACCGTCGCGGGACGGGTGCCGAGGCTGGATTTCTGCTCCTCGAAGAACTCCTTCATTTCCTTCTCCGTCGGCGCCACGGGCTTGAGCTTGCCCTCGTTGCGCAGCTTCTCGATCAGCCGGTTCTGGTAGGCCGCCCTCCGCTGCTGGTCGGTCAACCACCGGCGATATTCTTCGGGCGTCTGAAATCCGGCCTTTCTGAGCTCGGTGGCGTAATCGACTTCAGAGGTGAAGTTGCTACGCACCTTGCGTACTTGCTCCTCGACTCCGCTCGCGATCTCCTCGTCCGTGACGGTGATCGCCGTGTCCCGCATGGCCTGCTGCACCAATAACTCTTCGTCGATGATCGACGAGATGATCTGTTGCCGTACCTGCTTAATTCCCTCGGGGTCGGTGGGCAGCTTGATACCTTGTGACTGACGGGAGAAGATCTCCTCGTCCACCTGCGATGCGAGCACTGGTCGATTGCCTACAACCGCTACGACCCGGTCCACCACGAATGTGGTGTCTCTCGGCAGCTGTGCTACAGCATTGCCCATGGTGAGACTGTCCTGCGCGACCAGCCCGGCTTGCGGATGGGCTGCGGCCAGCGCCACCAGCACTGAGGCCATCCTGTACCGTCGAACTGTTGGAATCGTCATCGCGACCTGGTGCTCCCGCTATCTGTCCCGCTGCCTGAGCCCGGAGGAGCCTTTTGCACGCCTGGCTGCGCAGTCCCCGGCGTCGTTCCCGGTATCGGCGCTGGTCCAGGAGCCGGCTGCATGGGTCCGGCCTGCGCCTTGGACGTATCGCTCTTTCTACGCTCGGCCTGTGCAAGCTCTACGGCGCGACTCAGACCAGCATCGTGGATGCGATACGTGGATTTGTCGCGCAGGAGTGTGGCCAGTCCGGAGGGCAGCCGGCGCAATCGGGACTTGCCCGACACGAGTTGGTCGAAGTAGGCGTCCACCTTCATGGCGGCGACCTTGTTCCGGTCGGCCGCCGCTGCAGTCGAGTCCCAGAGTGATGCCGTGTCCAGGCCCATTTCCGACCGGAGCGTATCGACCTGCGCACGAAAGCCGGCCGCCATCGATTTCCATTCCTCGGGCGTCACCTGGATCTTTGCGGAATCGGCTTGGCGAAGCAGTAGCAGATTCTGGCTGAGCACCTTGGCAAACTGGGTGAGCATGGTGTCATCCGCCTGCCTCAGTTGGGTGGCATACTGAGGGGGAAGCGCCTGAATCCAGCGCATGAACTCGGCGACGGTAAGCTCCCCACCCTTAAAGGTCGCCAGCTTCTTGTTGGAGCGCCGCGCCTCGTCCGGGTTTTCGGCGGCGGCGCGCATGGCGTCGGCCGCCCCTTTCTCGATTTTGATCTGATTCTGAATCGCCAGGCTATCCATATAGATCGAGTCCAGTCGGGTACCGGCGCGCTCGACCAAGTATGCAGTCAGTCTCTCCCGGACGGCATCCGCACTCGGTCGCTTGATGATGTGATACCCGAAGGGAGTCTCTACCACACCGCTGGTCGCGCCCGGCGCGAGCGACCAGCCTGCACTATCGAAGGCCGGCACGAATCTGCCCCGCGGGCTGGGGGGCAGAAAGCCACGGTCGGCCTTGCTGCCCGGGTCCTCCGAAACCTGGGATGCCACTTTGCCGAAGTCAGCGCCGCGCTTGATCCGGGCGAGAGTGCCCTCCGCCTTCTTCCGCGCCACATTCCGAACCTCCGGAACGGCGTTAGGTGGGACCCGGTAGAGAATATGCTGAAGGACGCGAATCTCGTTGCCGCGGTAGACACTGTCTGCTGCGTTGGGTGGGAGCACGGATCGACGTGCCATCAGGGTGTCGTGCCAGTGGGTGCCCCTCAGCTCGGCCAACTGCGGCCAGATCGCCTGCGCCACGCTGGCGGAATCGAGCGGCAGCTTGCCCTCGGCAACCGCCTGGGCAAACAGCGAGTAGTCGATCCAGGTACTGGCTACAAAGTTCGCCGCATCGCGGGTCGGCTGGAGGCCTTTTGCGCTCACCATGATTTTTGCCAACTGCTCGGGGGTGAGTCGCTGCGACCCAGCCGCAGCGGCCACATCCGCATGGGCTGAGAAGAGGTCACGAACGTCGGAGCAGGCTGTGAGTCCAGTTACGAAAGCGATGGACGCGAACAGGGTGGTACGATGCATTAGTACTCCATGTCAAAGTCAAATCCTTCACGACGCCTTCCGAAGTGCCCTCACCAACGCCGGTACGATCGGCTCGCCTCCCAGACGCAGAAGCCGCAGTGACAGCGGCACGGTCCGGCGTACTTCCGCTGCCAGCTGGACGTCA
The DNA here is from genome assembly GCA_036258655.1 of Gemmatimonadales bacterium. Taxonomy (GTDB): domain Bacteria; phylum Gemmatimonadota; class Gemmatimonadetes; order Gemmatimonadales; family GWC2-71-9; genus CAVVWJ01. The sequence goes on from DATADG010000344.1 coordinate 6,465, forward strand.
TCGAGCGCCGACGTGAGACCCGCGAGCCTGGGAGTGGTGCCGGGCCGGAAGGTGAGGCGCGCCTCGTCGCCTCGTACGAGCACATTCTGGAGGCCGAGAGCTGCTCCCATGACTCGGAGCCGTGCCATGTCGAGAAGCGTTTCGGCTCGGTCTGGCAGCGGTCCAAAGCGCTCACGCAGTTCGTCTCGGAGCCCATCAATTTCACCGGATGTCGCGGCCCGCGCCAGTCGACGGTACAGGTCCAGCTTGACATCGTCGTCAGGAACGTACCCGTCAGGCAGGTGAGCCGGCCGATCCAGCACGACTTCCGGCGGTGTTGGCTGCTCAGCCGTCCCCTGCCCTCGCAGGGCTCGCACCGTCTCCTCCAGCCAGCGGAGATATAGATCGAATCCGACTGCCTGGGCGTGTCCGGATTGTTCGGCCCCCAGCAGATTACCGGCACCCCGAATTTCCAGATCCTTGAGCGCTATTCGGTAGCCCGCACCCAGATCAGTGTGATGCTCCAGGACGCGAAGTCGTTCCTCGGCCTCCGCATCGATCGTATCCGGCACCAACAAATAGCAGTACGCCCGTCGATGGCTCCGTCACACACGGCCGCGCAACTGATACAGCTGCGCCAGACCAAAACGATGAGCATCGTGAACGACCATCGTGTTGGCGTTGGGCACATCGAGTCCCGATTCCACGATCATGGTGGAGACCAGGATGTCGACTTCACCCGCCACGAAGCACCGCATCACTTCCTCCAGGCGGTCTGCAGGCATCTGGCCGTGCGCCACCCCTACCCTGGCCCGCGGGGCGAGTGCCTGAACCTTGGCAGCCACGGTGTCGATTGTCTCGATGCGGTTGTGCACCGTAAACACCTGGCCCCCCCGGTCGATCTCGCGGGCAAAGGCCTCCTCCAGGAGCCCGTCATCCCACGGCTCGACGAACGTGAGAATCGGCGACCGGTCCCGGGGCGGAGTTTCGATCAAGGTGAGGTCACGCAAACCGGCGAGGGAGAGGTGCAGCGTGCGTGGAATCGGTGTCGCAGTGAGCGTGAGAACGTCAACCGAGAGCCGGAGGGCCTTGAGTCGCTCTTTGTGCTTGACGCCGAACCGGTGCTCTTCGTCTACGATGAGGAGCCCGAGGTCCCGAAAGGCGACGTCCTTGGAGAGCAGCCGATGGGTACCGATGACGATATCGATCTGCCCCTGGGCGAGACGTTCGAGTGCCGCTTTCTGCTCTTTCCCGGTTCGAAATCGGGAGAGGACCTCGACCTTGACTGGAAAATCTGCCAGCCGCTCCAGGAAGGTGCGTCCGTGCTGCTCGGCCAGAATGGTTGTGGGTACCAAGACGGCAACCTGCTTGCCGGCCTGCACGGCCTTGAACGCCGCCCGCACAGCCACCTCGGTCTTGCCATATCCGACATCGCCGACCAGCAGCCGATCCATCGGGAGCGGCTGTTCCATGTCGCGCTTGACCTCGTCGGTGGCACGACGCTGGTCCGGCGTGTCCTCATAGAGAAAGCTGGACTCGAGCTCACGCTGCCACTTGGTATCGGGAGGAAAGGCGTAGCCTGCGGTGACGGTTCGCCGGGCATACAGCTCGAGCAGCTCAGCGGCCAGTTGCTTGATGGCCTGGCGAGTCTTCTCCCTGACCCGCTGCCAGGTGGTGCCACCCAGGCGGTGTATCCGGGGCGGAGGGCGGTCACCGTCCT
>DATADG010000345.1:0-4450 GCA_036258655.1 Gemmatimonadales bacterium
CGAGATCCGCTTTACGCCCGAATTCTTCCACGCACTCGCAGTCGCCGGCGTGACGTCATCAGGATTCGCTTCCAGTGTGATCTCTGCGTGGGGTCCGACTGGACGAACTTTGGCGAAGATATCCAGGAGGTGGGACACCGACTCGGGGGTGATGAGCGAGGGTGTGCCGCCGCCGAAGTAAATCGTATCCAACTCCGGCGATCGATCCCAGATCGGCTCCTGCTGCCACTGAGCCCACTCACGTGCAATCGCAGCCACGTATGCTTCGGAGGGCACCACCTTGCGTACAGCGATAGCGAAGTCGCAGTAACTGCAGCGGCGCGCGCAGAAGGGGACGTGGACGTAGACGTGCATGTGCAAATCTACATGGGTCCACTCGAGGCCCGCTCCCGCGGCACACTGTAGCAGAACCCATGGACCGCTGTCTGCGGGGGTTCTGCTCCGGCACAGAAGAACACCTCCGCCTCCCTTAGAGCCGTCTGAATAACCGGCCCGGTGCCTGCTCCACGACGCCCACGATCTCCAGGGCTGAGAGCAGGCTGAGCACCTCACCAATAGGGCGCTTGCACCGGGTGGCGATCTCGTCAGGATGTACCGAATCGCCTCCCAAGGCTGTGACGAGATCTCGCTCGTCGACGGTAAGCGTCTCAGGCAAGGGGCGTGGCTGGCCACCGAGCTGAAGCGACCGCAGCGATCCTGCAACTTCGGGAAAGTGCTGGAACAGGTCCTCGAGCTCCAGCAGCGGCGCCGCGCCGTCGCGGATCAGGCGGTTGGCTCCGGCCGAAACCGCGCTGGTGATGTTGCCGGGAACGGCCAAGACTTCCCTGCCCTGATCCAGTGCCGACAAAGCGGTGATCAGAGCACCGGAGCCGACCGCCGCTTCCACCACCAGAGTGACACGGGAAAGTCCGCTGATCAACCGATTCCGCCGGGGAAAGCTGCCCGCGTGGGGTCGCTCTCCCGGTGGGAATTCGCTGAGCAGGAGCCCGCACGTGGCAACTCGATCATAGAGTGCGCGGTTGGCCGCCGGGTACACGACTCCGTGGCCGTTACCGAGCACGCCGATGGTGGCTCCTCTGGCGTCGAGTGCTGCCGTGTGGGCCACCGCATCGAGCCCCCGTGCCATGCCACTCACGATTACAATCCCGGCCTCAGCTGCGGCGCTCGCCACCCCGCGGCACACATCGGCCCCATAGGCGGAGTGGTCCCGACTTCCCACAATCGCGGCCGCAGGACGGAGCAGCAGCGACAGGTCGCCGACAGCGAAGAGCACTGGTGGGGGATCGGGAATCTGGTGGAGCAGCGCCGGGTAATCGGGATCGGACGGAAGGAGGACCTTGGCGCCAAGCCGGTCCGCATTTTCCTGAGTCCTCCGGCCCACATCCAGCGGCGTCGCCTTGATCTCGGATGCGAAGGCGCGAGAAAACCCGGGCAACGCGCATAAAAACTCGAACGGCGCCGAGTGGGCGCCGCGTGCGGTGGGAAAGAAGGACAGGAGTGTCTTGAGCCTGGCTGGCCCCATGCCTGCGACCTGGGTGAGAGCGAGATACGCCAGCCGTTCATCGTGCATCAGGCATCCTCCTGCACCCAGGGAGCTTCGGACTCCGATTCATGAGTTTTCGCCTGCTCCACCAGCTTCCAGAGATACTCCTTCAGTTCGTCCAGTCCCTCGCCGGTGGCGCTGGAAATGGCCATGATCTTCTCAGCCGCCGGAGCCTTCAACTCCGGAGGGCGTGCACCGGACGGGAGCAGATCGCGTTTGGTGAGCAGAACGACATGCGTCTTGGACGCTAACATTGGACTGTATGCCGCGACCTCTGCGCGGAGCTTGTCGTACGCTTGCTGGGGATCCTCGCTGTCGAGAGGGATCAGGAATGCAAGGACTCGCGTGCGCTCCACGTGTTGCAGGAACCGGATACCAAGCCCTCTGCCCTCGTGTGCTCCCTCGATGATACCGGGAATGTCGGCGACTACGAACGAACGTTGCTCGGATAGACCAACGACGCCGAGATTGGGCTCCAGGGTGGTAAAGGGGTAATCGGCGATTTTGGGTCGCGCCGCTGAGATGACCGAAAGCAGCGTACTCTTTCCCGCGTTGGGCTCGCCGACCAGCCCCACATCGGCAATGAGCTTGAGGACCAGCTCGATCTGCCGGTCCTCTCCTTCTCCTCCCGGCTCCCACTCTCGGGGCGCCTGGTGGGTTGCAGTGGCAAAGCGGGCATTCCCCCGCCCGCCGCGTCCACCTCGCGCCACCAGTACCGTGTGGCCGGCCTCCAAGACCTCACCGATGAGCTCCCCCGTGGTGTGATCGCGGACTACCGTCCCCGGCGGAACCGGCAGGTAGAGGTCGGATGCCGACGCTCCGGTCTGGGTCTTACCCCTGCCATGTTCCCCCCGGTCGGCCCGCCACACTGTGCGGTAGCGGTAGTCGAGGAGGGTCGCGAGGTTGGCATCGCCTCTGACGTACACACTGCCGCCGTGACCCCCATCGCCACCGTCCGGTCCTCCCTTCGGCTTGTACTTGAAGCGGGCGAATGAGCTGGCGCCGGAACCACCGGCGCCGGCCACCACCCGGATCACTGCGTGATCGATCAGCATCAGTGTCCTGACCAGCCGCCGCGCACCGTGCGCCAAAGCTCCTTCACTTTCTTCCATTGATCGAAGGAGAGCAGCGGGTTGACGATGGAAAGCGTACCGTCGATCTGTCCGAAGGTGGCACCCGCGTTGAGCGCGCCGCGCAGGTGAGAGTGGAGTTGGCGAGGCGCCTCGAGCACTGCTGTTTGAGCCACGGTGCAGAGCTCGCGTCTTCTGAGATCGAGGCCGGGACGGGCCAGAGTGCGGCCGTAGCCTTCGGTGATCATCCAGCTGTCAATCGCGGGATGCAGCGCCTGAATGCTGTCGCGCAGCTTGTCGTAATTGTCGCCGTAGACCACGGCGCACAGCTCCTCGCCGCGCCGGGCCCACTCACCCGCGCGACCGTAGTCCTGATCCGGATCGTTGTCCGGTGCGGGCACTGCGCTGTACGTGCGCCAGATGGTGAATGCGATGAGCGCCCGCGGATATCCCACCATCAGCACACTCTGGAGCAGCAGCTCCTCGATCCACTGCACCGGCACTTGCGACGAGCGTAGCGGGGCCACTCGTTCCCGCAGCTCCGGCTCGTACCCCTGCGCAATGGCGGCGGCGAACCGCACCAAGTCCCGAGTCTGAGGATCCAGGCTGTCCTGTTTGGACATTATGGTACCGGTCAGAGACGCATTACGAACCGAATCGCCGCGACTGGGTTCGATTCGCGCCGCAGCCGCTTCGACGCGAAGAAGATAGCAATATTCCTGGCCGGTCCTTAGGTTTCGCCCCGATGCCGGCACCAATTCGCGTTGTGCTCCTCGCGACGGCCCTGGCCGGCGTGTCCGCTCCCGCGCGGATCTGGGCCCAGGCTTCTCCCTACATCCCACTCGACGATCCCCGTCTTCCACTGCTCGAACACCTCATCACGCGGGGCGATGTAGCCGATCCTTCTCCCATGGTTCGCCCGTTTCGCCGGAGCGATGCCGTTCGGGTCCTGGCTGCTGCGGATACGGCGCAGGTTTCCAAGGTGACTCGGGAAGTTCTCCGCCGCCTGCGCCAAGCATACGAGGAACGACCCGATACATACTGGCGACTGGAAGGACGGGCAGGAGGCCAGGTGTATACCGAGGCGCGCCGTGAGCAGCTGCATCCGGCCGGCCCTGATGGAATCCGCCCATACGTCGAGCTTACCGGCACCGCTCGGCTGGGAAATCTCGTCCTCCTTACGAGGCCCACCGTGGAGCCCCGCCTGGTTGACGATCCCGACTGGCTCGGCCGCCGCGACCTCACGGTAGCGGGCCGCGTGGCCGATGCGTACATCAGCGGTCAATTCCGGTATGCCGAGCTCTTCTATGGGCAAATGGATAGAAACTGGGGACCAACCGGTCTGCCCGGCATACCGCTCAGCAATTACGGCTACGAGCGACAGGGACTGGCGATCGAGATCGGAACCAGAAACCTTCGCCTGGCCGCGCTTGCGACGGACCTCCAGGACCAGATCGACAGCCTGGGGCAAACAGTGCACCGCTACTACTTCGTCCATCGGTTGCACGCGCGGCTTTCACCGCGTCTGGTAATCGCTCCCTGGGAGGGAATCATCGTCGCTGGAGTCGGCCGGACCTTCGAAACCCGCTACCGGAATCCGCTCTCGATTGGATACCTGGCCAACACCATCGGTTTCGGCGACCGGAGCAACGTGATGCTCGGAGTGGATGTCTACTGGCAGGCGTTCCGCCGTTCGACACTGCTCGCCCAACTTGCGCTGGACGACTTCTGGTACACTAACCGCGAGCGGAATCGCGACCGTTGGGCGCTCACCTTCGGCGCCACCGGCCCGCTGGGATCTTCGATTGGCTGGAGATTGCTCTACAGCCAGGTGTCC
>DATADG010000346.1:0-11074 GCA_036258655.1 Gemmatimonadales bacterium
CGATTGCTGTCGGCGTATACCTGCCGATCTCCACGTCGGCTCCTATGTTCATCGGCGGTGCGGTGCGCTGGATGGTAGAGCGGCGGCTCAGGAGCGGTGCCCGCTCGATCGCCGAAGTAGAGTCAGGTCCGGGCGTGCTGTTCTCCAGCGGCTTGATCGCCGGCGGTGCCATTGCGGGAATTGTCATCGCTGGAATCGCAGCTCTCATGGTGACGCGGGCGGATGCAGCGGGAGTACCCGCGGCGGAGTACCTGGCTCATTGGGTCGGGTGGCAGCAAACGCTGGGCGGGTTCGCAACCAGTAATCTGGTGGCGCTGGTGATGTTCGGCTTGTTGGGCTATTCGCTGTATCGGGTAGCGAGCCGGTAGTGCCGCCGGCCTCCACGATCTCGCCTTCAATCACCGCGCGAATCATCCACTCCGCGCTGGTGTTCGGTGTGCTGCTGTTCTACGGCATAGCGTGGTATGTGGGCTCGAGGACCTCACTGCCGGTGTCCGCCGTGCCCGATCGCAGGGTGCTGTACCTCGGCCTCTTTCTATTCGGTGCGGTTCTCTTCGGGGCGGCTGTCTACACGGCAGGCCGGCTGACGCCGCCATCCTCAGGAGCGTCGGAGGATGAATGGTGGCGAGCCAACCTGGCTCGGGCGATCGGCGTCTGGACCCTGGTAGAGACGCCGACAGTGCTGGGGACTGTGGCGTACCTTCTGACCCACGACTTCCGAACTCTGATTGCCACGCTGACGGGACTGTTCCTCTTTATGAACTATCGTCCCGGGCGTCTCGCCGAGGCGTGACGTGAGAGTTGTCACCCTGCTCCCGGCCGCCACCGAGATCGTAGCGGGGCTGGGAGACACCAGTGTGCTGGTGGGGATCTCTCACGAGTGCGATTACCCACCAGACGTCCAGCACCTGCCTCGAGTCACCACCACACCCATCGATCCGGCAGCTGCCGGCGCCAGCATCGATCGAGACGTTCGACGGATGCACGAAGCGGGACAGCCGGTGATCGCATTGAATGCGGAACAACTCCGACAGCTCGCTCCCGACCTGATCATCGCTCAGGAGCAATGTGAGGTGTGCGCCGTCAGCGACGGGCAGGCTCATCGCATAGCGGCGACTCTCCAACCTCCTGCCACAGTGCTTTCGCTGCGCGCGCGCGATCTCGCCGGAGTCTGGTCCGATATCAGGGCAGTCGGAGTGGCCCTGAACCTCGAGGCCAGGGCGGATGAACTGGTACTCGAGCTCCAGAGCCGGTTGCAGCTGCTGCGTTCAAGGGCAGGGTCACCATCGCTGCGCGTGCTCTGCATCGAATGGCTCGATCCTCTGTTTCTTGCAGGCCACTGGGTCCCCGAGCTGGTCGCGACCGCCGGGGGAGTGAGCATAGGCGCACAGCCTGGTGGTCACTCGACGCGGCGCAGCTGGAGCGAAGTGGCCGGCCTTCGTCCCGATCTGATCCTGGTAATGCTCTGCGGCTTTGGGGTAGATCGCGCCCGTATCGAGCTCGACCGGCTGGCATGCCCTGAGGCGCTCGAGCTGCTTTCCCGAGTGCCGACCTGGATCATCGACGGGAATGCCTACACCTCTCGCGGCGGACCCCGGGTGGTTGACGGTGCCGAGTCCATCCGTTCCGCCATTGAACAGCGCGCTGGCGATAGGGTTCAGGCCTGGCAGCCTGCAGGAGTATGCTGAGCATCCGCGATGCCAGTACGGCGGCCGACCTGCGAGAAGCTCGGACACTGTTCGAGGAGTACGCCGCGTCCTTGGATCACGACCTTTCCTTTCAAGGTTTTCAGGAGGAGCTGCGGACCCTGCCGGGCAAATACGCCCGCCCCGAACGTCGCCTGTTGCTGGCCTCATGGGACGAAGCACTTGCCGGCTGTGTGGCCCTGCGATCGTTGGAGTCCGGCACCTGTGAGCTGAAGCGGCTCTATGTCCGTCCTGCATTCCGAGCCCGCAAAATCGGCCGCGCGCTAGCCGAGCAGGTCCTTCGAGAGGCCAGAGAAGCCGGCTACAGGAAGATGCGGCTGGATACCTTGCCGTCGATGACGCCGGCAATCACGCTCTACCGCAGACTCGGGTTCCATCCAATTGACTCATACCGGGAGAATCCGGTCGCAGGAGCGGTGTTTCTCGAGCTGCAGCTGGATGGCCGTGACGGTGAACGCTGAATCTCTCGCCTTCCTGAGACGGCTGCTCGACACACCCGGGCCTTCCGCATTCGAGACTGCCCCGGCCCGCATTTGGCGAACCGAAGCGGGCACGTTCGCCCGGTCGGTGCAGGCCGACGTGGCCGGCAACTCGCTGGCGCAGCTCGGCGGGAATGGTGGGCCTCGAGTGATGTTTGCAGGCCATATCGACGAGATCGGCCTCATGGTGACGCATGTCGACGACGAAGGCTATCTCAGCTTCGACACCATCGGAGGTTGGGATCACCAGGTGTTCGTGGGGCAACGGGTCATTCTGCTGGGCCGGTCGGGACAGGTCACCGGTGTGGTCGGCAAGAAGGCTATTCACCTGATGGAGCGCGAAGAGCGTGACAAGGTGTCGAAGGTCGAGGACCTCTGGATCGACATCGGCGCGGCATCCAAATCCGAGGCTCAGGAGCGCATCCGGATCGGAGATCCGGGAGTCCTGGCGGCCGGAGTGATCGAGTTTCCCAACGGGAAGCTGGTCAGCCGCTGTATTGACAACCGCATCGGCGCCTTCGTCGTGCTGGAGGCCTTGCGATTGCTGGCTGAGGACCCGCCGGCCGCGGTCGTGACGGCCGTCGCCACCACCACGGAGGAGATTGCGGCCACCGGTGGTGGGGCCCGCTCGTCGGCTACCCACCTGGAGCCCGACGTCGCCATTGTCATCGACGTCACCCACGCTACCGACTACCCCGGAATCGAGAAGCGGAAACATGGTGACTACCGCCTGGGAGGTGGTCCGGTGATCTCGCGGGGCGCTTCGGTCAGTGAGATTGTATTTGAGCTGCTGGTTGAGACCGCGGAGGCGGAGCAGATTCCTTATACCATCGAAGCAGCCTCCCGGGATACCCATACCGACGCGGAAGCCATTTTCAATGCACACCGGGGCGTCGCCACCGGGCTCGTTTCAGTGCCCAGCCGCTACATGCATAGTCCCAACGAGATGGTGGCGCTGGAGGATCTCGAGCGAACCGCACGGCTGCTCGCGGCGTTCGCGCGAAAGCTCGGCCCAGAGGCCAGCTTCGTGCCGGAGTAGACGAGCGCTTCTATAATTCCTGATATGCGCTACATCTCTCACCGGCTGACCCTGCTCGCCGCCATTTCACTCTGTACTTCGCTCGAGGCCCAGCAGGTCGCGGAACCGCCGCGCCTGCTCGACGACATCAAGTTCCTGACTGCGGAACGACTGGAAGGGCGAGCGACAGGATCTCCCGGTGCCGACTCTGCGGCCACGTACCTGGCTCGCCGGTTCTCGGAGGTGGGGCTGCAGCCCGCCGCCGGCGGTTGGTTTCAGTCGTTCACCGTCGGACGGAATGCGCCTGCCCGGCAGGCGAAAGCCGGAACCATCGTCGGCAAGAACGTCATCGGCATTCTCCCGGGTCGCGATCCCGTTCTCAGGAACCAGACGGTCGTGCTCGGCGCCCATTACGATCATCTGGGTCTCGGCGGGTTCGGGAGCCTGGACCCCGACAGCAGCGGCCGGGTTCACAACGGCGCCGACGATAATGCCTCTGGAGTAGCCGGCCTGATCCAGGTCGCGGCGCGGCTTGCCGCATCACCACCGGCTCGCACGGTCGTGTTCATCGCGTTCAGCGGTGAGGAGCTGGGGCTGCTGGGGTCGGCTCACTATGTGAAACAGCCGATCTACCCGCTTTCCGGCACCCTGGCCATGGTGAATCTGGATATGGTGGGTCGACTGAGGAACGGACGGCTGATCGTGTACGGGGCGCGCAGCGCCAAAGAATTCCCCGCCCTGCTGGATTCACTCAACTGGTACGCCGGCTTCGACCTCAAGGCCCAGGGCGACGGTTACGGGCCCAGCGATCAGTCCTCCTTCTACGCCGCCAAGCGACCGGTCCTGCACCTGTTCACTGATCTCCACGAGGATTACCACCGCACCAGCGATGACTGGCAGAAAGTCAATCTGGACGGACTCAAGCGGGTAGCAGACTTCACCCTGGGACTGGTGACCGCGCTAGCCAATCGAACCCGGCCGCTCACCTTCCAGGACCTGCCGGCTCCCATGCCCACGCACACGTCCGCATCGCCGGCCGCCACTCCGGGATACGGCGCGTATCTCGGCACGGTGCCTGATATGACCGGGGCGCCCGGAGGGGTGCGGCTGGTCGGCGTTCGAGCGGGGAGTCCGGCAGAGAAGGCCGGACTCCGGGGAGACGACATCATCACCCGTATAGGAAGTATCGACACGCCGGACCTCCAAGCCATGACCGACGCTCTTCGGAGTCACCGGCCGGGAGAGACGGTGGACATCGTGGTGCGGCGCGGCGCCGCGGTGACCACGCTCAGGGCGACGTTGGGAGTTCGCGGCGGCTGAGTGGCGGTACTCGATAGCTCCAAGATCGTCGCGGCGCTGCGCGGAGCGTTCGCCAGGAACGTCGGTCGCGAAGGACTCCTGCGGTTGGCTGCCGAACGAATCCAGTCGGCCGGTCCCCCGTATACCTCGGTGTACCTGTACATGCTCCACGGCAATGAGCTGGTGCTCGAGGCCTTTGCCGGGCGAGAGACGGAACACACCCGAATACCAGTTGGCGTGGGTGTCTGCGGAACCGCCGTGGCCAGCGGAACGGATCAGAACGTCCCTGACGTGCGCTCGGTGGAGAACTATCTGGCTTGCAATGCATGGACCCGCTCGGAGCTGGTCGTTCTCATCCGCCGCGGCGATCTGATTCTCGGTCAGATCGACATCGACAGCGATATCCCCGATCCGTTTACAGCTGATGAGGAAGCTGAGGTAAAGCGGGTTGCCGATGCGCTCGGCATTTTGCTTTAACCCGATGGACACCCCAGACCAGCTTTTTCGCCGTGCTGTTGCGTCGAGGGACCTCACGTGTATGAAGCGTAGTGGCGGCAGCGAGGAGTAGTACTTCCGTTCGGAATGTACGCGGCGTCAGCATTTTCGAGCGGCGCATCGGCTCAGGACCTGCAACGGTGGTTCTTCACGGCGGGCCCGGCGCGCATCACGACTATCTCCTTCCAGGATTCGACGCCCTGGCTCGAAAACGGGAACTGATTTATTACGATCAGCGTGGAGGAGGAAGGTCTCCGGTGCCACGGGACACGCCGGTCGGCTGGCGCGAGCAGGTGGCTGATCTGGAGGAGCTGAGACAGCAGTGGGGGATGGAGCGGCTCACGATCGCAGGGTACTCCTGGGGTGGTTTATTAGCCTTGCTCTACACGGTGGAGTACCCTGACCGGGTTAGTCACCTGGCCCTGATCTCGCCAGCGCCGGCCTGGCGAGAAGCTCGGCTGGAGTTCGAGCGCCGATTCCAGGAACGGAATCTCGCTCCCGAAATTCAGGCCGCTCGGGCTGCATTGCGATCGAGCGGACTGCGGGAGCAGAATCCGGCCGAATACGCTCAGCGACTATTCGAGCTTTCCGTGGCTCCATACTTCTCCGATCCTTCACGGGCACGGGATCTGACACCCTTTCGGGTCACCGGCCGCACGCAGCAGGAGGTGTGGTCCAGCCTGGGAGACTACGATCTCCGGCCCGCGCTCTCGCGCATTTCGGTTCCCGCGGTGATAGTCCAGGGAGAGGACGATCCGATTCCGCTCGATGCATCCGGGGCCATCGCCGAGCTCCTCGGCGCCGAGCTCCATGCGCTGCGACGCTGCGGGCATGTGCCGTATGTCGAAGCATTCGATGAGTTTGTAGCAATTGTCTGCGGGTTTTTGCCGACCTAGTCACGCGGCGCGCGACCCGCGACGCGCGACTAAATTCCCCCTATGCCTCCGCCCCGCCCTACCCCCTTTCAAATTGTCTTCGAGTCAGCAAGCCGGACCACGTTTCCCGGCATCAGATCCGGCCTTACCGGTTCCGGGCAGGATCCTCGGGATCGTGATGCATTCCTTATGCAGCGGGATGTTGTCACCCTGCTGCACGAGCTCCGGCCTGAAGAGGGTTTGGGCGAGGGAATAGATCAGCTGGCCGCACTGGTACACCATGCGTACCTGTTCTGGAATGCGGGCAGCATCGTCATCGAGCTGAATCCAGAGCAACTCTTGGAGCTGCTCACGATGGAATCCCCACCGGATGAGCAAGCCGAGAAAACGTCCACATACATCCAGTTTCCCGAGCGCCTGATATGGGCTCAGGTAATTCCGGGAGAATCGCACGAGCCTCTGGATGGAATTTTCCAGCACGCCGCCCTGGAAGCAGGAGTCCTGCGTGTGCTGGGCGTCTTTGGCATGCACCCGGATCGGCCGGGCTTCAGTGTCGTGGAGGTCACCGGCCCCAAGCCCACCGGCCTGAGCCGGAAAGACGGTACACCGCTGTTTTCTTCCATCCTCCCGGGCGGCGGCAAGGCTGGACTGTACTCCATCGCCGGGGCGGAGGAGCTGCTGGAGCTAGGGTGGCGATGTGAGCTGGGGGCGCGGAGCCTGGCACAGGGCGCCGCTCACTCCGCGCTCCAAGCTCCCGGCTCCTAGTCCGACCAGTCCATATGGAGAGTGTCAAAGACTACATGGACAAGAAGGCGGTCGCTCAGGTGCTGGAGCAGATCGCCGCCTTCCTCGAGCTCAAAAGCGAAAATCCCTTTCGGGTCAGGGCGTTCCGCACCGCCGCACGAGCAATTGTTGCCTATCCCGGCGATCTGCGGCAGGCGCTGGAGGACGGCTCCCTCGCTTCTGCTCGTGGCGTGGGTCCGGCAACACTTCAGATCGTCACCGAACTGGTCAACACAGGCCGGGCCAGCATGCTCGAGGAGCTGCGGGAGCAAATTCCGCCCGGTCTGGTCGAAATGCTGGAAATCTCGGGTCTGGGCGTAGCCAAGATTCGTCAAATCCACGAGGTTCTGGGGATTGACTCCCTTCCGGAGCTGGAGGCGGCAGCCCATGACGGCCGGCTTGCCAAGCTGCCCCGGTTTGGTCCCCGCACCTCCGAGAACGTTCTCAAGGCAATCGCTTTTCTTCGCCAGGCGAGCGCGTACCGGCTGTCGCACCACGCCGCCGACGAGGCTCAGGGACTCCGGGCGGCACTCGAGCGGCTGCCTGGTGTTACCAGCGCCATTGTGGCCGGTGATGTCCGCCGCCGCTGCGAGGTGGTCCGGGACCTCATCTTTGTCTTGATCGCGGAGTCCTCCCCGGCAGAGCTGTTCGGCCGCCTGAGACAGCTGCCAGGCGTGCACGAATTTGCCGGGCAGGACGAGCGGCGTCTCACGCTCCGATTCGCCGGCGGCGCCAGCGCGCAGATCGTCGCCACGACACGGGTGAACGCCGGTGCCGTGCTGGTGCAGGCCACCGGCAACGAAGATCATCTGCGAGATCTGGCGGCACATGCTGCCGGAAAGGGATTCACTCTCAATGCGGCTGCCCTCTGGCGGGGAAGTCGGTTTGTTGCTACGCCTGACGAGGAGACCTTTTATCAGGCGCTCGGCTTGAGCTTCATCCCGCCCGAGCTTCGAGAAGGGAAAGGTGAGATAGCAGAGGCCACGCGGGGCGCCCTTCCTTCTCTCATCGACCAGAGCGACCTGAAAGGTTTTCTGCACTGTCACACCAGCTACTCGGACGGGTCCAACACGGTGGAAGAGCTCGCCCTCGCTTGCCAGCGCGCCGGTTACGACTATCTAGGCGTGACCGACCACAGCCAGGCGGCGGCGTATGCAGGAGGCTTGCAGCCCGACGATCTCTCCCGCCAAGCAGACGAGATCGATGAGGTCAATGGCAGGCTGGGGGGGTTCCGGGTCCTCAAGGGCGTCGAAGCCGATATTCTCCAGGACGGAAGCATCGACTACGACGGCCGCGTGCTCGAACGGCTCGACTTCGTGATCGCCTCGGTGCACAGCCGGTTCAACATGGGCGCGAAGGAGATGACGGCCCGCGTGCTGGCTGCAATGGATAACCCGTATCTCACCATTATTGGACACCCCACCGGGCGCCTGCTGCTGTCACGAGACCCCTACCCGATCGATCTCGACGCCGTGCTGGAGAAGGCAGCGGCGACTGGTGTGGCCATGGAGATCAACGGCGACCCTCACCGGCTGGACCTGGACTGGCGAGTGCTCCGGCAGGCGCGGGATCAGGGAGTCACCATCTCAATCGGAGCCGACGCGCATAGCGTCTCGGGCCTGCACTATGTCGGATTCGGCATCAACATGGCTCGAAAAGGATGGCTCGGCCCCAAGGATGTTCTCAATACGCTTCCCGTCGAAGAGTTCGTGGCCTATGCGCGGAGGCGACGGTGAGGCGGATAGGCGACGGGCAGATAGGCAGTCGGTCGGACGGTTTGACAGATGAGAGAGCGGCAGTTCGAAGAGTCAATGACCAAGTGTTAAACGAGAAAGGTCACGACCTGAAGAAGTTTGCCAAGAATTCAGCTGAGCAGCGTGGAAGTGGTAAACGCAAACGGTCGGCCAATCACAGATCGGTCCGCCGGTCTGCCCGTCCACCGGTCCGCCCGTCCGCGCTCCTCGAAACCCTGAAGGAGCTCTACCCCGACGCAAAATGTGCGCTCCACCACCGGAACGCGTACGAGCTGCTGTGCGCCACTATTCTGTCGGCGCAATGCACCGATGCCCGAGTCAACCTGGTTACGCCGGAGCTTTTTTCTCGGTACCCATCTCCATTCGAGCTGGCCAATGCCGATCCGGCCGAACTGGAAGAGATCATCAGGTCAACTGGCTTCTTCCGTAATAAGACCAGAAGTCTGATCGGCATGGCACAGGCAATCGTGGAGCGACACGGAGGAGAAGTTCCCCGCACCATGGAGGAATTGCGTCGGCTTCCGGGGGTTGGGCGCAAGACGGCCAATGTCGTCCTGGGTAATGCCTTCGCCACCAATGAAGGGGTCACGGTAGACACGCACGTCAGTCGTCTAAGCGGCCTGCTCGGCCTTAGCAGGGAGAGAGAACCGGAAAAGATCGAGCAGGAGTTGATGCGACTCTTCCCCCGTGAAAGCTGGGGATTGCTGTCCCACCTGCTGATCTTTCATGGCAGGCAGGTGTGCATCGCACGGCGGCCGCGATGCGGGTCCTGCGTACTTGCGAAGATCTGTCCGTCAGCCAACCTCATTAGCAGCTCGTAGGCCCTACACTCCGATTTCGAATGTCCAGGAATCTCACTATGCGCTTCGGCTTACTTCTGCTGTTTCTGATAGTGCCAGTCGCTTCATTGCCGGCTCAGGAAGCGCGATCTGCGGGGGACGCCGCCGCCCAGGCCGCCCGAGCCGTCGACGCTGATGTGCTGCGCGCCCACATGGAGTTTCTGGCCGACGACGCCCTCGAGGGACGCAGGCCAGGGACTCGGGGAGGCGAACTCGCGGCCAAATACATCGCCGCCCAGTTTCAGCGTCTGGGCCTGGAGCCTGCCGGAGACACCGGCACCTACTTCCACCGGGTTCCCATTATCACCCTGACGCCCAATCCGGAGATCAGCATTGCCGGGCCAATGAGTAGCGAGCTCAGCTACCGGAAAGACTACGTCCTCTGGTCCATGAGAAATGAGCCGACTGTCGAGACCCAGGGAGATCTGGTCTTCGTGGGGTACGGGATCGTCGCACCGGAGTACGAGTGGAACGACTATCGTGGGGCGGACGTCAAGAACAAGATCGTCGTGTCGCTGGTCAACGATCCCGGGCTGCGTGACTCGACGATCTTCCGCGGACCGATACTCACCTACTACGGACGGTGGACCTACAAGATCGAGGAAGCGCAGCGGCAGGGAGCAGCAGGGATCCTGCTGGTGCACACCACTGAGAGCGCGACCTATCCATGGTCCACGGTACAGTCCAGCTGGACCGGTCCTCAGGTACGCATCGAGAAGCCGCCAGGCAGTCTTCAAGTCGCTGGGTGGCTCAGTCAGGAAGCCACGGCGCAGCTCTTCCAGAACTCGGGACAGAACCTGGCGCAGTTGATGGAGCGGGCCGCAAAGCGGGGCTTCGAGGCGGTCCCGCTCAAGAGCAAACTGATGGCACGGGTGCGGAGCACCATCGAACGCTCCGAGACCAGAAATGTCCTCGGGCGGCTTCGTGGCAAAACCCTGCCGCATGACCTGGTACTCATTGGCGGGCATTATGACCATTTCGGCATCGGGGCTCCGGTCAAGGGGGACTCGATCTACAACGGAGCGGAGGACAACGCATCTGGAACGGCGGCCGTGCTTGCTGCCGCAGAGGCGTTCCAGCGAAGCGGTGTTCGGCCGAATCGGTCGATCGTCTTCATCGGTTTTGCCGCAGAAGAATCGGGCTTGCTGGGCTCTGAAGCCCTCGTTGCCCGGCCGCCGTTTCCGCTCCGGACTGTGGCCGCCATCCTCAACCTGGACGGCATGAACCTGTACGGCCTAACTACGGATATCGGTGCCCTGGGAACCGACCAGTCATCGCTGGGTCCGGTATTCGGCAGGTCTGCGAGAGCCGAAAACCTCGAGGTGACAACTGATCCGGACGACCTCAAACGGGGGTATTTCTTCCGGTCCGACCACTTTCCCTTTGCCAAGGCGGGGGTGCCTGGCCTGTCGCTCCAGTCGGGCAGCAGCTACGTCGGAAAGTCGGCCGGTTATGGCCGAGAACGCAAAGACGAGTACATCGCCGAGCGCTACCACCAGCCGAGCGACGAACTGCTGCCCTGGTTCAGCTACGATGGTGCAGCTCAGCAGCTTCGCGTCATCGTCCGAACAGCAGTGGCGGTCGCGAACGCTTCGAGTCTGCCCAGGTGGGAAGAGGAGTCAGAGTTCCGGGCGGCCGGCGAGGCAAGACTGGGGAGGGGAAAGAGAGCGGGATAAGCCGCTGGAAACAGCTACGGGGACGAAACGACGGGAGAAAACGCGGGAAGCAAGCCGGCAGATCCTGCGCTCCTCTCCCGTCGTCCTTCCCGGACGTTTTTTCTCGTCGCTCTCTCCCGCTTCTAGTTGCCCTACCGCCCTACCGACTTA
>DATADG010000347.1:0-2582 GCA_036258655.1 Gemmatimonadales bacterium
GTCTATCAACGCTTCAGCACCCTCAATGCCGTCTCCCGTGGGCGCGCCGAGGTGATTCTGGGCCGTGGCTCCTTCACCGAGTCGTTCCCGCTCTTCGGCTACTCCCTGGACGACTACAACCGGCTGTTCGAGGAGAAGCTCGCGATCTTCGCCGCACTGCGGGATGCCGACCGAACCGGCCAGCCGGTCAGCTGGAAGGGGACGGTGCGCCCGCCGCTCGAGGGAGTCCGGGTCTATCCGCCGGTCGAGCACCCGCCGCTCAGCACATGGGTAGGTGTAGGCGGCAGCCCCGAATCGGTGGTCCGCGCGGCGCGCTACTGTTTTCCGCTGACGCTCGCCATCATCGGCGGCGACCCGCGGCGCTTCAAGCCCTACGTCGAGCTGTACCATCGGGCCCTCAAGCAGCTCGGGCACGAATCGCTGCCCGTCGGCGTCCATTCGCCCGGGCACATCGCAGAAACGGACGCCCAGGCGCGCGAGCAGCTGTGGCCACATTACCGGGTCATGCGCGATCGCATCGGTGCGGAGCGGGGCTGGCCCCCGATCAGCCCGGCCGAGTTCGATCACGAGATTGTTTCGGGCTCGCTGTACGTCGGGTCGCCTGAGACCGTCGCGAAGAAAATCGTCGCGACCGTTCGGGCACTGGGCGCGTCTCGCTTCGATCTCAAGTACAGCGCGGGGACGGTGGGACACGAGCTGATGCTCCGGAGCATCGAGCTCTATGGTCGCGATGTGATCCCCCGCGTGCGTCAGCTGCTCAGCGAGACGCCGGCGATGGATGCTGACGGAAAGCGCGTTGTGGAGACAGTGTCATCCTGAGCGAAGCTAAGGAGCCAGGACTGGCCCCGCAGGTGCAGCCGACCGGCGATCGGTTCACGAAACGCGGGATGCTGCCGAAACTTGGAGTCGGTGGCTGCTGTGTAGTCCGTCAGCCCTTCACCGATTTTCTGGAGTTCTATGGCCCGGTTTCCAGTCCATCAGTATGCCCTGATCGGGGGATTGCTGGGCCTGCTCTCGACCCTGCGCTCTGTCGTCCTCTATTCACTGTCCCCTTCACGGCCTCCATTGCCGGGCGCTACCACTGCGCAGGTTGCATGGGGTCTCCTCCGACAGGCGCTCCCGGAGATCGTCGTATGTGCCCTGGTCGGCGCCGTGGTCGGCATCCTGGTGAGCAGGGGAATCATCGCACGGTTTCGAGTTCACCACTATGCTCTGATTGGCGCGTTGTTCGGCCTGCTTCCTACGATACGCACTGCGATCTTCTACTCCCTGTATATCACACACGACCCCTCGTGGGGCTTCACCCAGGCGCAGTTTGCCTGGGCCATGCTCCAAAGGGCCCTGCCGGAGATTCTGGTATGTGCGGTTCTCGGCGCAGTAGTCGGCGTGTCGGTGCGTAGGCGGCGTCGATCAACGCACCTGGCCGCCGCGGGCAGTGACAGTCTCGGCGGCGCAAGCGAACAATGGCTGGCCGACCGTCGAAGTTTTCTCCTGATAAGCGGACTTGCGATTACAACGCTTCTCTTGTGGACCTCCCCTCGGTTATTGCTCTACCCGAGTCTTGGGGTCGGTATCGCCTGGGTGATCACCCGTGTTGCGGGATGGCGTAGTGCGGGTGGTATCCTGCTGCTTGGTGGCCTGCTGGGAAGCATCGCGCATTTCTGGCTAAGTGGTCTCCACCAGGCGGTGGGACTGATGTCGTACCTCATGCGATGGGGCGCCTTGGGAATCATCATCGCTGTGGGCACCAGCACCGTTCAAGCGCTCGGGCCTACCCTGGTGGTCATGGGACTCACCTCACCTCGGCCTTCGAAGTCTGCTGCAGTTTGAAGGTTGCCGCGTAGCGCCAGGATAGCCCGTTCCTTCGCTTTCGCTTCTACATCGATCGTCATCGTGCGGTCCAGCCACTCGTCGGGAAAGTCCGCCGGATTCACGTAATCGGCGTGGGCACGGGGATTCCTCGACATCCAGCCGTCCTTGGGCGACGATAGGTGGCACCAGGGCTCCCGTCCCTCCCACGTTTCTGCCGCCATCTCGGTGGCCTCGAGGACGCTGAGTCCGTCGCCATGACAGCGGTGATGGTGAACATCGTACACCAGCGGAATTCCCTCTTGTCGGCAGAGCGGCGCCAGATCGAGCGGAGCGAAGTGCCGGTCGTCGTTCTCCAGGGCGAGCCGGGTGCGAGTTCCCGCACTGAGGCGCTCCACTCCCCGCTGCAGTCGCTCAAGCGCCGCAGGCACTCCTCCGAACGCTCCACCCGCATGGAGCACGATGGTATCTGCTCCAATCAGCTCCGCGATCGAGCCCTGCAGCTTCAGCTCGGCCAGCGCCAGCTGCGTGACTCTCTCAAAGGCAGAGTTGAGCACTACGAACTGGTCGGGATGGAAGCTGAGCCGGACATCGTACGAGCGCGCCAGGTCTCCCGCGAGAGAGAACGTGGCCTCGATCTCGCCCGAGGGGTCCAGTCGCTCGAGCAGGTATCCGCTCTCGGGATGAGTCGCGAGCGGCAGAATCTGGCTGGTGATGCGGAACGCACCGATTCCTAACTGATGGCAGCGTTCCACCGCGGCGATCAGCGCCTG
>DATADG010000348.1:0-6368 GCA_036258655.1 Gemmatimonadales bacterium
CGACGAGCCATAGCGGGCTGACCCGAGCTCCGGCAACCGCGGCAGAAGCCGCGCCGATCATCACAGCAAAGCCGAGGCCCAGCAGGAAGAGGCCGAGAGCGAACTTGGCCGGGCTCGAAGGATTCCGCCTTCCCAGCCGTACCCACAAGATCGCAAACAGGGGGGCGAAGAGAATAATGAAGAGTGGCGGCAGCGACTGATACCAGCTGGGAGGATAGCTGCGCCCCAGAACGGAATTTTCGGTATTGCGGGCGGCGAAGAGATTCAGTGTCGAGCCCGCCTGCTCGTAGGCCATCCAGAACACGGTAGCGGCCACAAAGAGAACAGCGATGACGATTAGCCTCTTTCGCTCCTCCTGGCTCCACCCCTGGCTCAGAAAGAGCCAGCTGAAGAAGCCTATCGTGACCGCGATCAGGACCCACTTGAAGTTCCGGGAGATCGCTTCGGGGTCCAGGCGAACGGCCCCGCCCAGCACGAGCAGCGTCGCCACGAGGAGCGCAGCGACTGTCAGAACTCCTACCCACCGCACCTGACGCTTCACTTTTGCGGCGGCCGCAGGGTCGCTCGGCAGAACGGGATGCAGTCCCTCAGGGGAAAGGTGCTTCCCTCCACGTACGTATTGCACCAGACCCAGGAACATGCCTACTGCTGCTGCACCGAAACCCCAGTGCCAGGATGCCTCTGGCCGAATTCCGGTCGAGGCGAGCACCCCCTTGAAGGTTTCGCCCTGGGCCAGCCAGCCGGTCACAAGCGGCGCGATCAGCGCGCCGGTGTTGATTCCCATGTAGTAGATCGAGTAGCCGGCATCTCGACGGACGTCATCGGGCGCGTAGAGTTGGCCGACCAG
This sequence comes from Gemmatimonadales bacterium, assembly GCA_036258655.1. Classification (GTDB taxonomy): domain Bacteria; phylum Gemmatimonadota; class Gemmatimonadetes; order Gemmatimonadales; family GWC2-71-9; genus CAVVWJ01. The sequence goes on from DATADG010000348.1 coordinate 848, forward strand.
AACGCTGATGTTGGATTTGAGCAACCCGGTGCCGGTCGCAATCAGCGCAAGCCCAAGGTAAAAGGTATTGATTGATGGTACAGCGAGGCAGATATGCCCCAGCATTATGATGACACCGCCGATGAAAACTGCCTTGCGAAGGCCGAGCACCCGGTCGGCTATCCAGCCTCCGGGAACCGACAGCAGGTAAACGGAGCTGACATAGAGAGCGTAGATGGGTCCGGCTGTGGCGGTGTCGAAGCCCAGGCCGCCTGCCGCAACCGGCGCTGTCATGAACAGAATCAGCAGCGCCCGCATGCCATAGTAGCTGAACCGCTCCCACATCTCGGTGAAGAAGAGCGTGGAAAGACCGCGCGGATGCCCGAAAAATCGGGTGTCGTGGTCGGTGAGCTGAGGATCGGGTTTGCGAACGGCGGCTGTCGCCACTGATCTCACTCCTTCCCCATCTTCTTCTTCAGGTACGCCAGCTGGGCTTCTACCGCCTGCTTGAGCTTCTGATCGTCCGCTCGAGCGCTTTCGTCATCGAGCCCCTGGTCCGGACGCTCGCCACCAGCGGCCTGGAGGTCACGCCACGCCGCATCAATCGACTCGAACGGCTGGCCCGGCCGCGCCATCCGGTACTCGGCGAGCATCTCTGCCACTTCACGCTCCGCTAACGCCAGCTCGTCTCGCTGAACCACCAGCTTGCGCTCGAGCACGCCTACCCGTTCGCGATGGCGTGCGGTGAAGCGGTCGGCGACTGCTACCGTTTCCGGATCGGGGATCTCTCTAGCTAAGCGGCCTCGGCGCTCGGCATCGGCTAACTGTCGGCGTTCTGATTCCAGCTCCCGCTCGGTTGCGGCCAGTGCGGCCATCATTGTTCTGACACCCACCTTGGCCTCGAGCAAGGCTTCTCTGAGCGCGGCCGCCCGGGCCCGAGGGTCGGGCCTGGTATGGTCCTGAAACAGCCGATCCAACCGCGCCTTCAGGCCCTCGAACACAACAGCTCGATCCGGGTCATGAGTGCATCCTTAAGTGGGATCGTATGTTACGAGTGAGCGGTGAGGTCGTCAAGCAAGCCACTGTGCCCGGAGCCACTCTCTGGCTATTATCGGGATCTCCCATCAGCAGAACTCTTACCGGTGGAGGTCCCGGTGGCGATCACCTTGCGTACCTTCCTGGATGCGGTCGAACAGGTCCGAACCCGGCACCGGAGGCGAATGCCGTTTCTGGCGCCGGCCCTGGAGCGTCGCCGCCCCCGCATTGCGGCGGAGGACTACGCTGCCCGGCATTCGATCGAGCACACACTGGATCGTAAGGCCGAACTTCGGAGACTGGCCCCGACATGGCCGCCGGCCGCACGTCGTTATCATGAGCTCCTCACCTACGAGCTCGACGGCCTGAGGGAGATGAGCAGCGCCCTTCACTCGGTCACCGAAGGGCGTGAGCTGGAAGAGGCCGTCGCCGAGATCGCAGTTCAGATTGAACGCCTCGAAATTGAGATCGCTTGGTGCGCCGCCCTGCTCGAACGAGCCGGACCCCGGGCTGTCGTCGGGTGAGCAGGTGCATGGGAAGGAACCGGCGCTCGAAGACGCCCGTTGGGTTCGCTTATGGACCAGGCTCGGCGCTCGAGGCGGCGGCCTTCCTGAATTCGAGAGGCTTCAGGCCGCATATGCGGAGCCCGCCCGCAGCTACCACACCGCAGCACATATCCGGGACTGTCTAAGAGTTTTCGATAGCAACCGAGACTTGAGCAGCCATCCGGATTCAGTGGAGACTGCCATCTGGTTTCATGATGCAGTGTACGTTCCTGGTGCCGCCGACAACGAAGAACGGAGCGCGTATCTGGCCGAAACGGCACTGCGGAAGGGAGCAGTGTCGCCGGACATCGTACGTCATGTTGGTCAGCTCATCCGTGCGACAACGCATCAGCAAGCGCCTGAGGAATCGGATGCCCGCCTGCTATGTGACATTGATCTCTCGATTCTTGGTCGAGAAGATGCCGTCTATGATGAGTTTGAACTGCGAATACGCCGCGAGTACGCCGCGGTACCGGAGGCGGTGTACCGGAGAGGCCGCTCCGCCCTGCTCGAGAGTTTCCTTGCGCGTCCTGCCATTTATGCCACCGAGCGGTTTCGCTCTCGATACGAGAAGCAGGCAAGAATAAATCTCGGCCGGGCGCTGTCCCGGCTCGCCGACCCGGGCTGAGGGCTACCCGTTCAGCGGTTGTCGTAGCGATGGTCGAGGTACCGAAGGAACCAGTCGCGCGCCAGCCGAGCGACACTTTGCAACGCTCCGGGCTCCTCGAATAGGTGGCTGGCCCCGGGTACGATCTCCAGTCGCGTGTCGGCCTGCATTCGCCTCATGGCAGCGCGATTGAGGTCAAGGACGGTGAAGTCGTGTCCGCCCACGATGAGGAGCGTCGGTGCCCGAACTCTGGGGAGAGCCTCGCCCGCAAGGTCGGGGCGCCCACCGCGCGATACTACCGCCTGTACCCGAACCGGAGCCTCAGCCGCCGCTACCAGAGCCGCGCCACCACCTGTGCTCGCACCGAAGTATCCGAGACCTAAGGGACGGGTTGCCGGCTGCTCGTCGAGCCAGCGGGTCGCCGCGAGCAGCCGCTCGGCCAGTAAACTGAGGTCGAACCGAAAATGACCGGAGTGCCGGTCGGCTGCCTCCTCTTCTACGGTCAGCAGGTCGATCAGTAGAGTAGCCAGTCCGCCTGCCTGGAGCTCTTCGGCCACGAACTGGTTGCGAGGACTGTGACGGCCGCTGCCGCTACCGTGCGCGAATAGCACAACTCCATTCGCACGAGGCGGGATCACCATATCTCCCTTCAGGGAGACGGAGCCCGCTGGAACCGTGACGAGCTCCGACTCGCTGATGGGTGAGTGCCTCATTGGCGAGCGCGTTGCCGCTTGCTGGGCGTGGGGCTCGAGCCAGCGGTCGAGGTTACTTCTTCAACCCGCACCTGCTCTCCGTCAGCCCGAGTCTTCCCTTCCTCCAGCAGCGACTTCAGGCGAACCATGTCCTCGTCCATCGCTTGTTTCGGATCGACGCCCGACAGAAATGCAATGGCATGTCCCACCGCCCCTGCCGGCGGATTGTAGGACAGCTGCACGTCGATCTCGGTTTCTCCCTGATCGGTGGCACGGAACCGCACCATGCCGGCCATCTGCACCGTCGAGCCATCGACACTCTTCCAGGCCAAGAACTGGTTAGGCACCCAGTCGGTGACCTCAGCGTCCCATTCCACCGGTATTCCGGCCGGGCCGACTGCCACCCAGTGTGACCGTCCCTCATCGACCTTGCGCACTTCTCGCAGGTGCGACATGAAGCGGGGGAAGTTCTCGAAATTGCTCCACAGCTCCCAGACACGTTCCACTGGCGCCGCAATCCGGATGGTCTTCTCGACCTCGATGGCGCGACGTCCGGCTCCGATCCCCACCAGTCTTCGACTCGGGAGATTCGTGGCTGCACGGGCGAGGAGACCCAGTCCAAGCACTCCCAGGGCTCTGGATCCGGGCCACCGCCCGCGAATTCCTTCGAAGGCCAGGACCCCGCCAAGGCCACCCATTACAAGCCGGGTAGTCGGCGCCCAGTTCTCCTGGAACAGCTCCGGCCGCTGCTCGCGCTGCCTCCCCTCACCCTGCAGGGCCGGGACGTTGTTGGCGGTGCGGTGGATTCCCAACTCATTCCGCACCTCGGTGACGCCCCGCACGCCTCCGACACGACTGATCAAGGTCTCAACTTCATCGGCGAGCACGTGGCCGGTCAGAACGACCCGTCCGTCTGAGACGGTGACCGTGATCGCGCTGGGATGAGACACCACACGGCCGATAGCCGACCGCACTCTTTCATGCAGGATTTCATCATCGGCTTGATCGTGCCGGAAACGGGAGCGGATCACGGCAGCGGCACCGACAGTTCGGTTCTTGGCATCTCTGGCAGTGGCTGCCAACCCATCTCCGATTTTGTGACTCACGCGAACACCCTGGTCACGGATCAGTGAACGGCGGCGGGGCCCGCGATCGGGGTCGAGGAGGTACATCGCACCCGCGCCCAATACCATACCGGTAATCAGTTTCTCCTGGCCTTTCATGGTGACTCCTCTCGTTACAGACCGGTCGGATAAGTCTCCGGCGGTTCACCCATGTCCCACCCTGGGCTTCGGTCGAGGGGTTCGACCGCGTGAGTTTCATCAAAATGAATGACAGCGTCGAACTGATCGGGCAGACGGGCCTCGAAATAGTGGCTCGCTCGCTCGCTGTCCGGCCGATAGATCACACCGATCGCTCGCTCCAGCCGAGTGTGATTCAGCGCATTCCGTATCACCTCATTGCTCCTGAACGGCAGGAAGAAATCGCCTATATCCAGGCTATGGAACAAGGCCTCCCAGCTCCAGGGCATCCCCGGTCTCACGCGCTTGCGTTCCGCTGGTGCATCCCAATCAGCTGCTGCTGTAACCGTGCCGGTGTAGGTGGTGAAGCCTACCAGGACAACATCGTCACCCAACCGCTCGCGGGAGAGCTGGCCGACGTTCCACTCACCCGCCTCGCCCATGGCGGTGGCTCGGGCGTCGCCAATATGCGAGTTGTGTTCCCATACGACGACCTTACTCCGTCCGAGCTTACGGTCGAAATGGGCCATCAACGCCTCGAGCGTCTCTGCCATATGTCTGTCGCGCAGATTCCAGGATGAAATCCGGCCGCGGAACATGCTTCGGTAATACTCTTCCGCATTCTTCACCAGGCGTGCGTTCTGTTCTGCGTGGAAAAACTCATCCTCCGGGATCTCCCCATCACGCCGAGCGAGATCCGCCGACCGGCGCTGCAACTCCAGGAGCTGCTGGACCGCCTGGTCCTCGCAAGAGCGGCTCAGGCCGAATTCGGCAGCGTACCCATACGCTTGGCTGTCCTCTCCGTAATCCTCGAAACAGCCGTATCTATACCGGGCGCGGCGAGCTGCTTCGGGATCGACCTGCTCCAGAAAGCCGATCACGGCCTCGATCGAGCTGAAGAGCGAATAGAGGTCGAGTCCATAGAATCCGACTCGGCGAGCCGGATGAATGCTCTCATTGTGCTTACGCAGCCAGCGCACAAACTCGAGCACGTCGCGGTTACGCCACATCCAGCGGGGAAACCGCTGAAACTCACCCAGCGCGTTGAGGGCGTCTCGGTCATCCCCTACACACCGAACCCAGCGATTCACGCGATACGCGTCCGGCCAGTCGGCCTCCGCCGCAACTGCTACGAAATCCTTTTCTTCGATCAATCGAGCAGTAATGCGGGCGCGCTCGCGGTAAAACTCGTGCGTTCCGTGGCTGGCCTCGCCCAGGAATACCACCCGCGCATCCCCAATCAGCTCGAGCAGCGGTGTGTAGTCTTCGGCCGCGCCGGTCACCGGCAGCGCAGCGTCGCGGAGGATCGCAGCAAGGGATGTCGTGGTGGTGTTCGACATCGTGGTCTCCTGTCAGACCATGCTATCGTCCCGGAGGCACCGGCACAGCGGTATCCATGGCTCGGAGCAACTCACGAACCTC